>CAVKLD010000121.1:0-2108 GCA_963657065.1 bacterium | reverse complement strand
TACGGAACCGTACGCACGGTGGTGTGAGAGGTCGGCTACTCAACTAATGGGTAGCCTCCTACTCGATTAAAAATACGGACGCGTCAATCTTTTTTCTTGTTGCGTTTTTTTCTGAAATACCCGGAAAGTATAATCAGAACCGCAACACCGGTGGCAGGGAAGACAGCGTTTGTTATCATAGCCGCTTTCAGTCCCATTTGTTCGGCTGTAAGACCGAGAGATGCACCCCAATCGGCAGCGATCTGCGTTGAGGCGAATTTGTCGATAACTATTCCCATAAACTGCGGTGAAACCGACGCACCGAGATCGCCGCCCGCAGCCATGAGAGCGAATGCGGCGACGCCTATGCCCGACACGTTTTCTTCCATGAGTATCAGAGTTCCGGGCCAGAGCATGGACGTGAAAAGTCCCGTCAGAATGCACGCGGCAAATGCCGGTATCGGCGACGCTGACAGTCCTGCTGCAACGTAGCAGCAAAACGAACCGAGCATGCCGATAAACAGTACGCGGTTTATGTTCTTCCCGAATTTGGAGTATGCGATTCGTCCCGCACCGAGAAGCACCGCAAACATTGCCATGCCGAGAATATCCCCGACTGTTTTGTCGATTTTCAGTGCATTTTCCATGTAGCTCGATATCCAGTTCGACATGCCGTTCTCGGCGCAGCTGCCGAAGAATATGCACGCCGCACACATCGCAAGTCCTGCTGTATTTCCGTTTTTACCGCCATTTCCCTGCGTGTTTTCGCTGGCATTAAGAGGCGGTATCGGTGATTTTTTGAATAACACCGCCGCAGCGACGGGAAAAAGCGCAAGAATAATTACGAGAATCGACCAGCTGTTGTTGCCGAATATTTTAAGAAACAGCGTACTGAAAGCAACCGATGAAACAACGCCGAACGCATACAGTGAGTGCAGCAGGCTCATACTCTTTTGCGGGTCGTCGGACGGTATCGCCGCAATGGTAGGACTTAGCAGAACTTCTGAAAGTCCGGCTGACACTGAGAATATAACGGTGCCGACAACGAGCCACAGGTATGCGGTTTTCGGGAAGAGTAACGGCCCGAGCGCATATAACACCATTCCGAGCGATGTTGCAATCGGCATGACGCGCACCGTTTTTGTTGTGTTGAACTTCTTTGAAAAGAACGAAAATATGAGATCAATCGAAAGCTGTGTAAAAAAGTTTATCAGCACGAGTGTCCCGAGTAGTGTGTATGATATGCCGTACAGGTTGTGAAACGTCACAAACAGCAGAGGGGGAACACTGAAAACTGATGACATCGTGAAATATGCTGTGTAACACGCGAGGCGAGTTCGTTTATAGTACGTTTGAGAAGTATTCATACGCTAAAATCCTTTTCCGAAAATCGGCAGTTATTATAGCAAATGCTTCTTTAAAATGCAATACCAAAAAAGTTTAATTCAGACAGACAATGCCGGCGTTCAAATAGCCTGCGAACGCGAGCCACAAGAGGTACGGAATCAACAGATATGCGTTTATTTTTTCTTTTTTTCCGAAATTTGCCGCCATTGCCGCAACAACGCCGAAAAGTCCCGCGAGCCATATGAGGGCAGGTAAAAACGCCCTGAAATTAAAGAATATTATAGGCCATGCAAAGTTCATGAATATATTGTCGCAGTAAAGCACAAGACTTTTGTCCTGTTCTTTTTTGCAGCCTTCGTTCGCGGAAAAGGCACGCGCAAAACTTACCGCCATTAAAATATACAATGCCGTCCATGCTATCGGGAACACTATCGGCGGCGGTGCGAGCGGCGGCTTTGCGACTGTTTTGTATACGTTCATGTTCTTTCTTGTAATAAATGCTGAAAGACCTCCCGCCGCAATCGTTGATAATATCGATATTATGAGAACTTTTGTTCGTTTCGACAGTTTTTTCATTACGCAACACCTCAGGTAAAGTATATGCGAAAATGCAGGTATTTATCAGTTCGGAAAAATATTTTTTTGTGCTTTTTACCAAAAAAACGCGTCCGGAATTTTGCATTATGCCGGGGCATTTGCTGTTGACTTTTTCTGTTTTTGTTTGTATAATCCCGACTTTGACAGTTGACAAACCTAAAAGAACCCCAAACCCGTTGATACAC
>CAVKLD010000120.1:0-2184 GCA_963657065.1 bacterium | reverse complement strand
CGTGCGACAATCTTAACAGACAGACAGACAGACAGACAGACAGACAGACAGACAGCGGCGTAACTGCGCCCTTTTTGTGTTTTAAAAATACTGCATCGGCTTCGTTTATTACGGGGTCGGTGCTTTTTCTTGCGTCATGAGCAGCCGCGAACCGTCGGAGCTGACGGTGATATCAAAAACCAAGGATTTGCTGAGCTATATACTGACCGTTTCCGAAAATTCGCCGAAAAAATTCCGTTTCACGTTAACGGGTCGGCTTATAAATTCAACAAGCGATGCGCTTGAGTATCTTATACTTGCCAACGAAGAGAAAATCGGCGGCGACGAAACGGACAGCGAACGGAAAAATTTTCAGCACAGAGCTTTGGCGCATTTCAAAGTAACCGACGCTTTCGCGATGGCTGCGCGTGAGTGCGGCTGCATAACGCCGAAACAGTACGAGGTTATATCTTCCATGATATACGAATGCATCCGTCTGACCGCCGGGTGGATAAATTCCGACGGCAAACGACGGCAGAAACAATGATACCGCGCCGGGAGTCCGGCTGCCGTATGGGGTCACGGCTGTAAAACAAATTGGCGCCTTCGTTCCGCCGGCAACAACAACAATAATGCGTGCAACGTCAACAACGACGGGTCGGTCAACAACAACAACAATGTCAACAACACGAACAACGGCGTGCGTCCCGATTTGTTCCGCTGCGTGATAACGCGTGAACGGTTTGCGCGTTCGGTGCGTGGAGCAAAGGAGCTGTGATCCCGTCCCGAAGGAATATCCGAGGGACAAAAAAATGCCGCCGGGAAAACGGACGGGCAGTGCTCTTTCGTTTTTCAGTACTCACGTACCCGGCGGTGCGCTTTTACTGTGACTTACGCACCCGTCAGCTGATTATGAACTACGACGAAATATTTACTTTTGAAAATCTGTATAACGCGCACATGAAAGCGCGCAAGGGCAAACGCCGCAAAAGGGACGTTATTCAGTTCGAAAATAATCTGTCCTTTAATCTGTGGAATCTTTTCTACCGGCTGCGCGACAGGACGTACCGCATTTCGGGTTATCATCGGTTTGATATCACCGAGCCGAAAAAACGCGAGATTCAGGCACTGCAGTACAAGGACAGGATAGTGCAGCACTGTTTGTGCGATTTGTACCTCTATCCGCTTTTGACGGCGCGGTTTATCTACGACAACGGCGCGTGCCAAAAGGGCAAGGGGACGGATTTCGCGATTGACCGTCTTACCGCGTTCATGTCGCAGCACTTCAAAAAACACGGTGCGACGGGGTACTTTCTCAAAATGGACGTTCGCCATTACTTTCCGTCGATTGACCACGGCATCTTAAAAATGCTTTTGGACAAAGTCGTTTTCGAACCCGATATTCTGAGCATGCTGCACATGATAATCGACAGCTTCGAAAACGAGCCGGGCAAGGGACTGCCGATGGGGAATCAGACGAGCCAGCTTTTCGCACTGTACTACCTCAATGAGATTGACAGAATTATAAAAGAAAAGTACAGAATAAAATATTACACGCGTTACATGGACGACCTCATTCTTCTGCACCGCGACCGGGAATATCTCGAGGCGTGTCTTGCGTCGCTTAAAAGTTTTGCAGAAGACGAGCTGCTCATAGAATTCAATGAAAAAACGCAGATAATCCCGCTGAAAAACGGCGTGGAATATGTGGGCTTTCACTTTTACCTCACTGACACCGGCAAGGTTATAAAGCGGGTGAGGACGTCCACGAAAAAACGGTATAAACGAAGAATGAAAAAATTGCAGACGGACTACGCCGAGGGCAAACTGGATTTAACGGAGGTGAAAAGGTCGCTGCCCGGCTTTTGCGGGCATCTGTCGAGAGGACACACCTATCGGCTTATGCAGTCCGTCCACAAGAATTTTGTTCTTCGCCAAAATACAACTATCAATGAAAAGGAACATTGCGGTTTGCCGATGTCTTCATCGGGTGAAGAATCGCAGAAAGGAAAATTATGAGAAACGTAATAAAAAAATCAATAGTAATGCTGTTGACTCTAATGATGCTTCTCTCCTGTGTACCGCTCGGCGTTTTTGCATCCGCTGCCGAAACATCGTATAAGGTCGGTGATGTTGTCGAGTTCGGCTCATATCCGCAGAGTGAAGTGACGGACGCGACGCTCAAGGCTGCACTGACGGCTGAAG
>CAVKLD010000119.1:0-2237 GCA_963657065.1 bacterium | reverse complement strand
TATTAACTCGCCTTACGGCTACCGTTGGGGCAGACTGCACGCGGGTATCGACATCGGCTCATCCGTCGGAACAAGTCTTGGCAAACTGGTGGTTGCGGCTGCCGAAGGCACAGTCGTCATCGCAGGTACACACTCAAGCTACGGTTACTATGTGAAAATAGACCACGGCAACGGTTTGCAAACGCTTTACGCACATTGCCTTGCAGGTTCGCTCATGGTAAGCGCGGGTGAAAAGGTGTACGCGGGGCAGCCGATAGCACGTGTAGGCATGACGGGCAACGCAACCGGCCCGCATCTTCACTTTGAAGTACAGTCAAACGGCAACAGAATCGACCCGTCGCCGTATCTCGGACTGAAATAAACCGGAAGGCGGAAAACAAAAATGAATGAAATTCAACCCGAATTCACAGCGAAAAACACCGATAAAAACGGCGCGGAAAATGAACCGACCGCGCAAAAAAGCGAAACGGAAAAGGACAACGAATCGACCACGCAAAAAAGCGGCAGAAAAAAAAGCAGCCTAGCGGCAGGACTTATAGTAATCGTTTTCGCGGTCGTCGGACTTGTATGCAGTACAATTTTTGCCGTCAACAAAATAGTTGACTATACCAAGCAAAAGGAACAGGTAAAATTCAACGAATACTCCTCGCTGCTTATTTCGGCTGCAGCGATAGATATTGCTCCGTTTGACGACATCACCGGCGCGGATATGAAAGAACTTGTCGAAATGTCGGTATGGAGCGTTATCGACAGTGCGGAAAATCCCAATTCTTTTGAGTACAAGTCCGGGTCGCTCGTTGTACCTGCCGAAACCGTCGAATCCGCTTTTGCGCACTTTTTCGGAACTCAGCGGACAATAGAACACATGACCGTTCAGGGTTACGGTTACGAATTTACCTACAACACCACCGAAAACGCATATTATATTCCCATAACGAGTCTGACCCCGCTTTACACGCCGAAGGTCACGGATATAGAGAAAAAAGGCAACGCCGTCACGGTTACGGTTGGCATGGTAAATTCGGACAAGTGGCTTCAGAACAGCGAAACAGGCGACCTGTCAACTCCCGACCCCGACAAATATGTCAAGGTAACGTTCAGAGAAGAAAACGGAAACAGATACATCAGCGCGGTGCGCACGCTCTCCGCACCCGAAACGGCGACAATTGATACTGCAAGCATTTCCACTGCAACCGGTTCGAATGAAACGGAGAACAACGAAACAGCAACCGCGGACGACAAAACAACAACCGCCGAAAAGCAGTGACGCAACAAAAAAACGGCTCGCGCGAGAGCCGTTTTTTTGTTTTTATTTTTTTCACCATTTATTTTCCACGTATTCGCAAAAAGCATACATGTCTTTTATTTCGAGTTTTGTCCCATCATCCAGCACAGCAAAGCCGTTCCACGTTCCGTGAACCTGATGGGAGTGCATGCGGAGAAGTCCGAGTGCGTTTGTGTCGCAATGGTGGTCATAGAAAGGCGTCATCGTAAAATCAAATCTGCCGTCCTCGGAACGAAAATGCCACGGTTCTGTGTATTTGTCGGGTTTCGGGAAAATGTCAACATCCACCGCACCGAACTTGTGCAGCTTGCCGTCATAGAAAACCGCCGTTTCGGTTGCCGCGCTCTCGTCACCTATGCCCCATGTTATCTCAAATCCGAAAGTGTGACGCGCCCCGTTTGCGTCCGTTATGTATGTCGAGCCGTTGCCCCAGTACCAGACAAGGCGGTAAGGTGTGTTAACCCTGCCCCAGTCGAGCGTACAAAAAGTATCATCCTTTGAAAATTTGACGGTTGTGTCTTTCTTCGTAAAATAACCCTCGCACGGCATACAGTTCTGCTTCGTAGTCATGAAAAAGCTCTTCGGATAATCCTTGAACGGCAGCACGGTTGTAATGTTTTCAAGTCCGTCTGGAATATCCATTGTAAAACGGCACTCCGTATCGGCTGACTTAAAAAACAGCGTGCGGCTGTTTTTTTTCGTTACAAATTCAAAATAAGCCTTGCCGATGCCCGATACCGTATAACGCACACGGTTCGGCACATCGCCTTTCGGCGGCAGGACATACTTGTTCTTTCCGCCCAAAAACAACGCCGTCGACTCCGCGATTTTACCTGCCGCAAGTTTTTTCGCGGGACTCGGATTACGCAAGTCAATAAGCACAGCCGAAACATATCCCCCGACGGAAATATTTGCAAAACTCAGCTGCACCATATAACGCCCGTCCGATATC
>CAVKLD010000118.1:0-2246 GCA_963657065.1 bacterium | reverse complement strand
TTTCATTTCTATTTGTGCTGACGCTTTAGCGGCAGAATGGAGATTTTTATGAAGATTATAGTTAACGGCGCATGCGGCAGAGCCGGCAGTGCTTTATGTCGATATATCGAGGACGGAAACGCGCATGAAGTCGCGGCTTATGTCGATGTTTTTGCAAAAACAGATGCTTCAAAACGACGTTTTGCGAAAATTACGGAATTTTACGGAGATGCGGATTGCATTATAGACTTTTCCCACCGTTCGCAAACCGGTGATGTCTGTTCGTATGCCGTGAAACGCCGTTTGCCGCTTGTCGTTGCAACAACGGGGCAGACTGCGGAAGATGCGGCGTTGATAAATGCCGCCGCGTGTTTTGTTCCCGTGATGAAAGCGGCGAATCTTTCAGCCGGAATAGTCATTCTCCGCCGTCTTGTGCGTTTGGCAGCCGCAGAACTTCGCGATTCTGATATTGCTATAACCGAAATACACCGCAGCGGTAAAGCCGACGCGCCGAGCGCAACGGCTGCCGCGCTGTCAAATGAGATTGCAGCTGTTCGTCCCGAAAGCAGGATTATTTTTGGCGAAAGCCGCGGCATCGGGAAAGACGGAAACGATATAACGGTGCATTCGCTCCGGCTCGGTGACTGCGCTGGAATTCATACGGTGCATATAGCAATGCCGGGGCAGATGCTGACGCTTTCACACGAGTCGTTCGGCAGACAGGCTTACGCGGAGGGCGCGATACATGCGGCAGGGTTCTTGCTCGGAAAAACAGCCGGAGTCTTTACGGAAATGGATTTGCTTGAAGAAAATCGATGCTTTTAGGCGCGAATTATGATATTTATAACTGCGCGATTTGTTTAAATCCACAAAAACACACCGTGTATTTTCTACCGACGTGCACAAAAAAAATGCTCTGTTTTCTTGCATTTGACGCGCAAAAGTTTTATAATAACAGTGAATAGGTATTTGTTCTTTTCGGCAATACACTACAGAAAAGGAGCTGTTTTTTGTGACACTTAAAAAAGCTTTGAGCGTAATCCTTGCGTCTTTGATGCTATTATCCGTTTTTTCAATAGGATTCACGGGTATGGCAGCGGACATTAACATGGATTCACAGTACAATATGCTTGCGGATGCACTCAAAAACGACTACGTGCGCACCCTGACAAATTATACCGTTGTCAACAATACTCTTGATAACGGTGCGGAGGGATTTAATGCCGACGCTAACGGTTTTGCATACGAGCACCGCGTAGTTGCCGCCGATAACAAGGCCGGTGACATACTTAAGGCGGCGAACCGTTTTTATTTCATTGCCGAAACTCTTATGAGCACGACATACGGCGTTGGATGCTATGATGCAGCGAAACTTGTAAAACGTGTTTCCGCCGCTCTCAAAACTTATTTTGAGAACGACGACGCGATACGCAGTTATGTCGATTTTTACGGCGTCCCCAAAGAGCCTACGGAAGAAGAGCTGCAAGAGTATAAAGAGGCTGTTTCCCTTATCGAAGCTAACGGCAAAGAGGTAAATGAGGCGACGCTGACGGCGATGGGTGTTTTCTTTATCGAGAGAACTCCGTTTGAGTACTACAACGTAGATACCATTCTGCAATATTTCATGGGCAACGTGCTTACCGTAAACGCGGGCAACTGGTATCACCGCTTTGCTTTTGTTGTCGAAACTTCCATTGATACGTGGCTTCTTGAGAGCGGAGATATAAACAATCTCGGCGACAAGGTCATTACAACGCGCACCGCTGTTTATGAAATAAGCTACGTGCGCACCTATGACAAGACGGGAACAAAGGCATACTATGCTTTCAGTGCACCGTCGCTTAGCACAGTGTGGACGGATTACGCGAAAGAGTACGGACTTAACCGCAATTCCGATGACCTTACAAGAAGTTCATACGGCTACGGCATCACCGCCGGCGGTCAGGCATCCGCGTTTCTCATAAAAGAGTCCAAGGATGAACAGACTGTACCGTACCTTGCCACGCTTTACAACACTTTTAGCTCGTACATCACAACGACTTACAATGAGGTAACGGGCGAAACGTGGGATCTTAAGTTCTCTAAGTACAAAGATTCCGATATTGCGTCCGTGACCAACAGCGCGGCTATTCTCAAGTATATCGAAGATATTACGCATGAATATTCCAACGATACGCTTCTTTCGATTTTCGGTGACGATATCGGCAATATGGTGACACTTGCGTATATTCTTACACCGTCAAGCGACGTTCCCGAGAGAACTGTAC
>CAVKLD010000117.1:0-2481 GCA_963657065.1 bacterium | reverse complement strand
GTGATTTTGTCGCGAAAAGAATTCATTTTTTGTGACCCTTTCAATATAGTCGCGCCTATTCTAACACATTTTCAAGATTACTGCAATTAAATATTGATTTTTTCGTTTTTTCTATTTATAATTAAATCTGAATATAATTAACGGAGGAATACAACAATGTTAGTTTCAGCAGCAGAAATGCTCAAAGCAGCAAAAGCCGGCAAATACGCCGTAGGTCATTTTAACATCAATAACCTTGAGTGGACAAAGTGCATTCTCGAGGTTGCACAGGAGCTTCACTCTCCCGTTATTCTCGGCGTTTCCGAGGGCGCGGTAAAATATATGTGCGGCTTCAACACCGTTGCCGCGATGACAAAAGAGATTCTCAAAACTCTCGGCACAACCGTTCCCGTGGCTCTTCACCTTGACCACGGTACTTACGACGGTGCATACGCCGCAATGAAGGCGGGATTTTCATCCGTAATGTTTGACGGCTCTCACTACACCATCGACGAGAACATCACCCGCACAACGCAGATAATCGCCGACGCGAAGGCTCTCGGTCTTTCGGTTGAAGCGGAAGTCGGCGCAATAGGCGGCGAGGAAGACGGCGTTATAGGCGGCGGTGAGGTTGCCGATCCCGACGAATGCAAGCGCATTTCCGACCTTGGTATTGACATGCTTGCCGCAGGCATAGGCAATATTCACGGCAAATATCCCGCAAACTGGCAGGGACTTCGTTTTGACGTTCTTGCGAAGATTCAGGAAAAGACCGGTGCAATGCCTCTCGTTCTTCACGGCGGCACGGGTATCCCCGCCGACATGATTAAGAAAGCCATTTCTCTCGGAGTTTCAAAGATAAACGTTAACACCGAGTGCCAGCTTGCTTTTGCGGCGGAAACAAGAAAGTACATCGAAGCGGGCAAGGACCTTGAGGGCAAGGGTTACGATCCCAGAAAGCTCTTTGCGCCCGGCTGCGAAGGCATCAAAGCTACCGTCAGAGAAAAAATGGAGCTTTTCGGTTCCGTTGACAAGGCGTAAAAAAATGGATAAGGCTTTTTATGCCGATAAGGCGGAAAAGCTGTTTCGCGAAGGCTGCAACTGCTCACAGGCGGTATTTGCAGCCTTTTGCGGCGTTACCGGCTTTTCAACCGAACAGGCGCTCAAAATAAGCTCCGGATTCGGCGGCGGCTTCGGCAGAAAACGCGAAGTTTGCGGTGCGGTAAGCGGAATGACCATGACTCTCGGCTGCATCCTCGGCAACGACGATATCAGGGACAGCGGACGCAAAAACGGATTCTACGCGTTGATAGGCGCGTGCATGGACGGTTTTTCCGCGCAGCTCGGTTCATGCGTCTGCCGCGAGATACTGGGCACGCCGACCGAAAAATATTCTCCGATATCGACCGGCAGATCGTCCGAATTTTACACAAAGCGTCCGTGCATACGGTGCATACGGACAGCGGCTGAAATAACTGCGGAGGTGCTCGATGAACACGGTTGTCGATAATGCTCTCGAATTTGCGCGGCTGTTGTGCGGCGGCGATTTCGGCGGTCATGATTTCGGTCACGTTGAACGGGTGTGCCGCACTGCAGTCGATATTGCCGAAAAAGAGGGAGCGAATGTTTTTATCTGCGCTCTTGCCGCCGCGCTGCACGATGTTGACGACAGAAAGCTTTGCCCGAAACGTACAAAAATAAAGACAATGCGCGCCGCTTTATGAATCAAAATGCCGTTTCCGAAGAAACGGCGGAGCAGGTGCTTCGGATAATAGACGAAGTGTCATTTAAAGGAACGGATTCCGTGACGCCGAATACCCTTGAAGGTAAGGTTGTGCAGGATGCCGACAGACTCGACGCCATGGGCGCGGTCGGTATTGCGTCAGCTTACGGCGGCAGCACGGGACGGAAACTTTACGAACCCGGCGAAACCCCTCTGCTGTGTGCCGATGCGGAAACGTATTATGCGGGAAAGACTTGCAGCATCAGTCATTTTTACGAAAAGTTGCTGCTGCTCCGTGATATGATGAACACGTCCTCCGCAAAACGCGAAGCGGAGAAACGCCACGAATACATGCTCGGTTTTTTGTCTGAATTTTTCAGAGAAACGGACAAAAAAGTCTTTTGCTGATTCACGGAGAATAAAAGAAAACACGCATTTGCGATTTTACTTTGATAATTGCATTGCGCTTCAAAAAAAACATTGACAAATCACATTAAAAGTGCTAACATATACACGCGTTTTGAAGATGCGCATATGCGGATGTGGCGGAATTGGCAGACGCGCTAGGTTCAGGTCCTAGTGAATGCAAGTTCATGTGGGTTCAAGTCCCGTCATCCGCACCATGGCGAGTGTTCTTACAGCATTTGAAATGTTGTAGAGTACTCGCTTTCTTTATATCGCAATGTGGCATGGTGCGTAGTTTACGACCACGCCTTTTCTTGTGTTTACGGACACCTCGGGTACGGGCAGCGGGAACACTTCGGGAATGAAGATTGCCC
>CAVKLD010000116.1:0-2531 GCA_963657065.1 bacterium | reverse complement strand
GTAATTATACAGTGTAATCGCAACATAAACAAAGTACATGATGCTGACAATAAAATAGAACGTTTCGAGTTTTTTCCTTTTTTCTTCCGGAGTGCATTCGGAAAAAACGTTGCATCCCATTGTAAACATTACAAAAGCTTGGAGATGCACGTATATTTGATAATATATCCGCTGATTTATGTTTAATATCGAGAGACAGTATGTAACCGTAAAAACAAACAGCCAGACTGCAGCATTGTCAATAACAGTCTCACGCTTAAAATAGATGCGGTACAAAATAAAACCGACAAACATAAACACGGGACCGTAAAAAACCGCATAAGGTATTTCACAAACTGCAGTGAAAACGGAAATTATGCAAAAAACGTAGTAATATTTTTTCAGAAAATTGTCTTTGTTTTTAATCATGTGTACACCTACGAAAATATATTTTGTAACGGATATTGAAAACAATAAAATTTCGGGTTATAATCATAGTGTGGACGAAGTCCATTACCGAAACAACGTCGGGTTGCATCGCGTCCTTCGGCGGGAGAATCAGCACCCGACTGAAATTCCGAGGAGTTTATGCTTCGCTGCGCTGTCTGCAGCCGTCGTAAAATCCGCCGGCGCAAACAAAGCGGAGTGCTGCTTCGATTCAAATGCAAAAAACAGAATTTATTTAAAGGAGTGCAGAATATGGACACAATAAAAGTTCAATCGGGAAAAACACTTATGATTGCTCACAGAGGATTGAGTGGCATCGAGTTGGAAAACACGAATGCTGCGTTTATCGCAGCAGGGAACAGAAGTCACTACGGTATAGAAACAGACGTTCACAAAACGGCTGACGGTAAATTCGTCGTTTTTCATGATGATACAACGGGACGGCTTTCAGAAACGGATGTATGCATTGAGGAAACGCCGTTTGAATACTTGGAAACAATAAAACTTCGCGCTGCAGACGATACAGAATCTGAACGGGAACACAGAATCCCTACGCTCAAAGAGTATGTCAAAACCTGCAAAAGATACGATAAAATTGCAGTCCTTGAATTAAAAAATGAATTTTCAAAACAAGAGATTGCGGAGATTTGTGATGAAATCGACGGATGCGGTTACTTTGACAAAATGGTTTTTATCTCTTTCTGTTTCGAAAACCTCGTCAGATTAAGAGAACTGCGTCCTGAAACCACAGTCCAATTTTTGACGGATAAATATGATACCACGCTCATTCAAACACTGCAAGATTATTCGTTTGACCTTGATATTCTGTACACGGAGCTTAACGCGAAAAACATCCGGGCACTGCATAACGCCGGAATAAAAATAAATTGTTGGACATGCAACGATAAAAACGCCGCTGATTATCTTATCAAAAACGGTGTCGATTACATAACATCAAATATTCTCGAATAACCTACACTGCGTTATAAAAAACATCCCAACGCCGTCGGAACGGAATCCGCATACTGATTTCCGTTCAAGACGGCTTTTACTATTATATATCAAAAAAATTTTTTTATCAACAATTTTTAGTAACAAACAGTCATATTTTTTTGCCGACAAAATATACTTTCAGCTGCACGCTTTCGAAAAACAAGGTTTATTGAACAATCGACCCGTTTGAATGCATTTGAAAAGCACCTCGCAGCTATTTCAAATGCGAGGTGCTTTTCATTTCTCAGTTGTTATTCGAGCCAGTCTTTACTGTCATCAAGTCCGACGGCGGCGCGGAGAATTTTTCTCGCTTCGCTGACGCTCACGGTATCGTTGCCGACTTGAGCGGCCAAACGATAAACCCCCGTAAGATTTTCAAGACTGACAGACTGACGGAGAGCAAGACGTGCATCGGTAACACTTATTTCGGCATCACCGTCGACGTCGCCAAGAACTGCAATTTCAACGGTTTCACCGTTAAAAATAATCTTCATGCCCGTTGCAAGAGGTGCGGTATCACTTACCTCTTTGCCGTCTTTATCGAGTATCTTCGCTCCAGGCGCAGCACTGCGGATAGCAGCTGCATTTGTTCCGCAAGTTGCAACAAGTGCATCGTTTCCTTCTTCGGTCTTTGCAACTTTCACCGTATCAACTTTATCAGAAATAGATGCAATTATATCAGCTGCGGAAACCGTCACGCGTTTTGTCGTGCTCTCCGTTTCCGTAACCGGTTTGCGTTTTGCGGTAGTCGGCTCGACGGTCGGTTCGGTCGTCGGCTCGGTTGTCGGCTCGACGGTCGGTTCGGTCGTCGCTTCGGCTGTTGGTTCTGTTGTCGGCTCAGTCGTAGTTTCCGCCGTGCTCGGCTCGGTAGTGTGTACGGTGGTCGCCGTGGTAGTCGCTTCAGTGGTCGGCTCTGTCGTGGGCACAGTAGTCGGCTCAGCTGCTAGTTCTGTGGTCGGCTCAGTCGTAGTTTCCACCGTGCTCGGCTCGGTAGTGGGTACGGTAATCGGCTCGGTAGTGGGTACGGTGGTCGCATCGGTAGTCGCTTCAGTAGTCAGCTCTGTCGTGGGCACAGTGGTCGGCTCATCGGTCGGATCAGCCTCTTCGGTCGG
>CAVKLD010000115.1:0-2559 GCA_963657065.1 bacterium | reverse complement strand
ATGGTATACCAGACGCCGTTATCGAAACATATCGCCGCTCCGTTGTCGCAGGCGATGCCGGACAGGTCCTGTCCCTTTATTGCGTCAGCAAATGTCCGCCAGTTTTCACTCTGATAATGCGGGCAGTTGACATACGGCAAAAAGCCAAGACAGTTCACAAAAACGAACGTGCCGTCATCTCCGCAATCGTCGTACCCGCGTGCAAACCAACACATCGCGCCGGAGCTTAAACCGCTCATAACGCATCCTCTGTCATAAGACGCACGCAATTTTCTGTCCGCGCCTGTCTTTGCGAACGTATCCGTGAGAAGTTCCAGATTCCCGCCGCCGACGTACACGATATCGGCACGCGACAACTTGAAATCAATCGTTTCTGCGCTCGTAGATTCGTGAAGAAGAAACAGAACATCGGTAATGCAGCCGAGCGAAGAAAACGTGCTCAGCAAATATTCATCACCCGACAAATCGTCGTTTCCCGCAGCGGGGATGAAGACAAAATACGGGTGCTCTTTGCCCGATTTTTCCTTTATGTGACGCGCAACTTCGTACATTTCACCGTTGTCGAATCTGCCGCCGCCGAGCGCGATAATCGTTCCCATGTCAACACCTCACAAACTGAAATTAAAATAGTGCGCACAAAGCGACCAAACCGCCGTCAGCACGAGCGCGGGCAGCATGTTGCCCACGCGAATTCTTTTCGGCATGAGCTGATTCAGTCCGATTGCAGCAATCATGACCGAACCGACAAGCGAAATATCGGAAATGACGCTCCCGACATTCAAAAACCGCTCAAAAACACCCGCAAGCAGTGTAACGCTCCCCTGCAAAACCGCAACGGGAATAAACGAAAACAGGCAGCCGATGCCCATAGCCGACGACATCATCATAACAATCAGGAAATCAAGCAGTGCCTTTGCAAAAAGAGTGGCGTGATCGCCCTCCAAGCCGTCCTTTATCGCGCCGACTATTGCCATTGCGCCCACGCATACGACAAGAGAAGTACTCACAAACGCATTTACAAAACCGGCGTCGTCATGTGCGCCGACTTTCTTTTTCAGCCATTCGCCGAATTTTTCGATTCCGTGTTCAATGCGCAGAATCTCGCCGATAAACGTACCCGCAGCAAGACAAACTATCATCATGACCGTACCGTTTGCGGAGAGATGTCCGTCTTCTCCGACGGACAGTATGCCTGCCGCCGCACCCGACAACCCGACGAAAAACACGCAAAGTCCGAGCACTTGCATCAGCGAATCGCGAATCGGTTCCTTTATTTTTTTACCGAAAAGCACTCCGATAAGCGCACCGGCAATAATACCCGCCGCGTTTACGAGTGTTCCCAATCCCGGCATTTCAATCACGTCCTTCCAAATCAAAACGAATAAAGTATATCATATTTAAGTCCCAAATCAATACTTTTTTCGCTTATCAGATGTTTTTGAACACCGAGAAAAAGACGGGAGAACTCTGCCTCCCGTCCGTATTCGGTTTTTGTGAACTTTTCTAATCAGACTTCATTCAGCTGTTCGAACCGCTATTGCCGCCGAAAAGTCCTGCGATTGCGGAGAAAATCTTCTTGAAGAAGCGGATAATCATCTCCCAGAACGAGAGTTTCGTTCCGTCGCTGTCCTCGACCGCACCCACGACCGTGACGACCGCAAGGTTCTCGCCTGCGGGAACGGTGTACACGCCGTCCGCATTCGGGGATATTTCCATGCCATCAACCTTTACGATAACGGTCTGATACTTGAAATTGGAGTAGGTGTAAACCGTGAAATTCAGCGGCTTATCGCTGTACCATTTCACCGCGCCGGAGTTGTAAACGATATAATCCTCGCCGTCATTATCGAGCACGTAGTGCATCTTGTCAATATTGACGAACTGAATTGTTCTATTCTTTTCGCTCACACGGCCAAGTGTTTTCTCTTCTTCCGTTTTGCAAGCGGAGCATATGCGTTTCGCAAGTCCTTCTTCCGTTGTCGTGGGTTCTTTCACTGTGACCCATTCGCCCCAGCTGTGACCGGTTGCGTCAATCTTTTCGGCCTTCGATTCTTCGCAGCGCGTGCACTTATACGACTTCTCTCCGTCCTGTGTGCATGTCGCGGCAGTTTCGGCAATAAGCTCAAAGTCATGTCCGAGCACGTCAACCTTTTCGGTCTTCGTTTCTTCGCAGCGTGTGCACTTATACGATTTTTCACCGTCCGCCGTGCATGTTGCGGCAGTTTCGGAAACAAACTCAAAGTCATGTCCGAGCGCACCGCCGTATTCGAATGTTTCTTCGCCGATTGCGTCGCACTTGGTGCAGCCGTATTTATAAACTGCCTTTGCCGTGCATGTCGCTGTCAAAACAAGGTGTTCGTTATCTATTACTTCTTTCGTGAAGTCGTGACCGAACGCATCAATCTCATGGACTTCGACATGACTCTCGTCACGCTTACAAATGCGTGTTTCCACACCGCCGACTGTGCATGTCGGAACTGTTGTTACATTCCACTCGCCCCAGTCATGACCGAGCGCATCAACGGTTTCCTGTTCAACAATAACTTCGTCGCAGACGGA
>CAVKLD010000114.1:0-2609 GCA_963657065.1 bacterium | reverse complement strand
TACGGAACCGTACGCACGGTGGTGTGAGAGGTCGGCTACTCAACTAATGGGTAGCCTCCTACTCGATTTAGGTTTGATTACCGTCTGCCTGTCAAGTCAGCAGACGTGAGCGAGTTTTCTTCCGAGGATGTCGAGCCAGTTTTTGAATATTGCGAACAGGCAGTCTATAAAGCCGAAGTCCAGAAATTTCTCTGTCTTGCCGCCGTTGGCAGCCGAGTTTTCTTCCGCATTGAGCAGGAACGCCTGCGTATAAAGTATACCGCCATCGCCGAATACTTCCGCTCTTACGTAGTTGCCGAGTTCGTCGGCGTATTCGTTGAGGTCGAGTGTTGCGGCGTCCGCTTTTGCGGTCGTGATGAGCTTTCCGTCGGATATCCAGCGGACAATGAGGGCATTCGACGTGTTGACGGTAACGGTATCATTCGCTTCGTCAACTTCTATCGAGTTTATCTGCGGGAAAGTATCAACGGTTGTGTATCCGTTTTCAAGTACGGAATATGTCACCGAAAGGTTGTCGTCCGCACTGAGTTTGCCGCTTCTGATGCCGTCGGCGCGGGCGTCAAGTTCGTCCGCAGCGGCTTTTACTTTCTCGTATGTTTCCGTTTCGCCGAAGAATTCTTTTAGTGCCGCTGCAATTTCCCGCAGTTCTTCGGGGTTGCCTATGCAGTGCGAAGCTGCAAAAAATTCGCCGTTTTCAAGCGATTTTCTCGCTTCTTCGGATGTCAAACCGTTCATAAGAAGCATTGTAAATCCGGTGTCGATAACGTCAAGCTGATGCGCGTCCGACGATGCTATCGCATATACGTTTTCACCCTTGTTTGCGAAACGTGTGAGAAGTTTATCCCACAAAATTCTGTCAAAACGGGTTCTGTTGTCGCCTTTTGAATTCATATCAATTCCAAGACAGCCGTCGTATTTGTCAATAAGATACGCATACTTGTTAATGTAGTACCTATATGCGGCGTTATCTTCATTATATGCGTCGGCAGCACTGATTTCATAACGCGCCTTTGTATATTCGCCGGGGTGGTTGATTATGCAAATGCCGCCGAGTTTATCGACAGAGCTAATTGCGTCCTCGTATGTGGTCAGCGAATTGTCGTGATAATCGGTGAACCAGCTGTTTACATGTGCGTTCGCCGAAACGGCGTTGTTCTCGATTCCGTAAGGAAGACGCAGCAGCTGCTTTCCGTCCGAAAGCGTAAGGTAGTCATCGCCGTTTTCCGCTTTTGCGTATGAATATGTTACGCCGGTTGAAAATGTGCCGTTTGCGCCGAGGTACTCAAGCTCGCCCTCTGTCCTTCCGATGAGCGCAAGCGTGTCGTGGATGAATTTGTTTTCGTTCACGGTTTCCCACGTGTAGTTTACTGTGCCGTGGTCGGTTGTAGCCACAATGTCAAACCCGGTTTCAACATGGCGTTGAACGCTCTCTTTGAGCGTACAGTCGCCGTCCGAAGCGTTTGTGTGAGAGTGAAGAGCGGTTTTGTATTGATTTACCGTGTTCCAGTCAACATTTTCGTAGGGGTTGAAAATGGTGTAACCGCCGTTTTCTGTGCCTGCAGCGGCAACTGCTGCCATGGTGAAGCACATGACGGCGGCAAGTATCACCGCAAGAGCTTTTTTTGCGTTTTTCATTTGTAATCCCTCCGTTATCTTTGAGTATAGCATATTTTTTTAATAAGTTCAATCTTTTCCGTCAAAGCAATGCAATTTGCACGGATTATTTTATATCCGTGAAATCCACTTCAATCGGGTCTTTTGATCCGGTTCCTTTTTTCTTGTTTATGAGCGTGACAATGGCAATCACGGTTTTTTCGATTCCGCTCAGAATAAGGCTGATTCCGATAAGCGTCGTAACAAGATTCGTCGAACGCGTCGGTGCAAACATCAAAAACAGTGCGAACAGCACTGTAAGCAGCGCGGAAACGAACGAAAGATACCAGTACTTGAGTCCAAAACGGAATCCGTCGCAGGATGTTTGCAGCGTCACAAGTCCGTTCAGAAGAACAAAAACGCCGACAATGAACGACAGCCAAGACAGAGTTTGCATCGGATTTACCATGAAAATAAAGCCGGTGGTTATTGAAAAAATTCCAAGTGCAAGGTCAAAACGGTGCAGCAGACTGTACGGGTCGCGGGCGATGTATGCGGTTATTTTGAAAATTCCGTGAATAAGAATGAAGATTCCGAGAATACGGAAGAGCGAAACCGCCGTAAATGTCGGGTGCAGGATAATCACCGCCCCCAGTACGGCGTACAAAATGCCCACAGCAATGTTGCCGAAAACAGAACGTTCTTTTATTTTACTCATACTGATTTTTCCCTTCGTTGAGTTTTTGAGATGAACATGACAATTTGTCAGTAACCATAGACATATATTAACATAAGTCGGCGGCAAAATCAATACACGGGACAAAAAAACTTTTCCGCTCTTTGGAAAACAGGAGCGGATTAGAAACGAAAAAAAGGTTTGCAGAAATGAAAGGGGCTGTAAAAAAACAGCTCGAAAAAAAATGACGACTACAAGTAACCGAAAAAGGTATGCTTGTAGTCGTTTTTGGTGTGCTCGGCATGCGTAATAACTTGGTGGTGAAAGTCCACTACAGACT
>CAVKLD010000113.1:0-2643 GCA_963657065.1 bacterium | reverse complement strand
TCGAACCCCTGACCCACTGCTTAGAAGGCAGTTGCTCTATCCACCTGAGCTACAAACGCATTTGCTATATACCGACGCAAATCATGCACAACACGACACCGTCGAACAACATTAAAATTATATCACCGGCGAAAAGCTTTGTCAAGCTTTTTTTTGCAATTCTCTTTACGAATTTTACCGCAAAAAAACGACAGGCACGTTTTGATACCCGTCGTTTTGTGGAGCGGGTGATGGGAGTCGAACCCACACGACCAGCTTGGAAGGCTGGGATTCTACCGCTGAACTACACCCGCAGAACGTTATTCATTTTACCATTAAAAAAACTGTTTGTCAATACTTTTTTTTATTTTTTTGTTTTTTTATAAATTGCAATATAAAGATTCCACAAAGTTAAGTCGTTCCCTATTTTTAATCTCGGACCTTTTGCTGTGCCGGCATATTCATGCTTTTGTTGCCCTGCTTCCACATGCTTAGTGCTTCTATTTTTAATCTCTTTTCATAATTTAGGTGTTTACCTTTTCCTTTTTTTTGTGTTATTATTTATCTGTTCCATATTGTTACCTCTGGTCTGGTTTGTTTTGTTTGGTCACTTAACAATTATACCACATGTTTCAATATGGAACTTTTATTTTGGAATCTTTATTTTACAACTTACCATTTATGTTACTGTTAAATTTTTTTCTTTTGGCAAAGTTGCACTTAATTGTTGACATTCGGCAAAAAGAATGATAAAGTATACCGTGTAAATGCAGTGACCGAAAACAGGTAGGTTCGCAGCGGTGTTTTCAGAGAGGTGTCGTTTGGTGCGAGACATCGGACAGTTGCGCGTTCCGAGTTCATTTCGAGAGCAGTCCGCTGAAATGCCGCAGTAGGCGTGATCGGGTTCGCCCGTTAAAGCGAAGTGAGTATTTTGATGTACTCCGTGAGGGTTTTATCGTGAGATAAAACCGAATATGAGGTGGTATCACGGTTTATCCGTCCTCTGCAAATTTGCGGAGGACTTTTATTTTTGTCTTTTCCGCACACGAATCAAGGAGGAATGTAAAATGTGGCAGGAAACCATTGAAACAATGCCGCGTGAGCAGCTTAAAAAGCTGCAAAGCGAACGACTCGTAAAACAGGTAAAACGGATGTATGAAAGAGTTCCCCTCTTTCATGAGAGAATGGATGAAAAAGGAATTAAGCCTGATGACATTCACGGAGTCGAAGATTTGTCGAAACTTCCGTTTTCATACAAAAAAGATCTCAGGGACTACTACCCTTACGGACTGTTTGCCGAACCTATGAAGAATATTGTCCGAGTTCACGCATCAAGCGGAACGACGGGAAAAAAGATAGTGGTCGGCTACACGAGAAAGGATCTTAAGGATTGGGGCGACTGCGTTGCAAGGATGCTCACGGCGATAGGTGCGGACGAGAATGACTTCGTACAGGTGTCATACGGCTACGGATTATTCACAGGCGGACTGGGCGCACACAACGGAGCGGAAACAATAGGCGCTACCGTTATCCCGACCTCTGCCGGCAACACGGCAAATCAGTTGCAAACCATGGTTGATTTCGGCTCGACGGTTCTCTGCTGCACGCCGAGTTATGCCATGTATCTCGGCGAGGCTGCCGCAGAAGCCGGCATTACCGATAAGCTGAAACTCAAAGCGGGCATTTTCGGCGCAGAACCGTGGAGTGAAGACATGCGCCGTCAAATTGAAGACAAGCTCCGTATTAAAGCATACGATATATACGGTCTTTCGGAAATAATGGGTCCCGGCGTCGCGGGCGAATGTGAATACCAGTGCGGAATGCATGTGTGGGAAGATATGTTTATACCCGAAATAATCAATCCCGACACGCTCGAGGTGCTTCCTGAAGGTGCAACGGGTGAACTTGTATTTACAACGCTTACGAAAGAGGGTTTCCCTCTTATCAGATACCGCACCCGCGACATATGCTCCCTTAATTACGAAAAATGCAAATGCGGCAGAAC
This sequence comes from bacterium, assembly GCA_963657065.1. Taxonomy (GTDB): domain Bacteria; phylum Bacillota; class Clostridia; order Oscillospirales; family Acutalibacteraceae; genus RUG806. The sequence goes on along the minus strand of CAVKLD010000113.1, from coordinate 659 downwards.
GCATGTAAGAATGAACAAACCGCAAGGCAGAAGCGACGATATGCTTATCATCAGAGGCGTAAATGTGTTCCCGTCACAAATTGAAGAAGTCCTTCTGAAGGCAAGCGGCGGCAATCTTACTCCCAACTATCAGATAATTGTAGACAGAGTAAACAATACCGATACATTCGACATAAACGTTGAAATGAGCGAAGCCCTCTTTGCCGATGATGTTAAGTCGATAGAAAAAATCGAGCGCGACATTACCGCGCTTCTGAGGGATACGCTCGGAATCGGCGCAAAAGTTCACCTTGTAAATCCGAAGAGCATTCAACGCAGCGAAGGAAAAGCAAAGCGTGTAATTGATAATAGAAAGGTTTGATAAACTATGATTAAACAGTTATCGGTTTTTGTTGAAAATAAATTCGGACGTTTGTCCGCAATTACGGACGTACTTAAAAAGAATGATATCGACATTGACGCTCTCTCACTTGCGGATACTTCCGATTTCGGTATCCTTCGCCTTGTTGTCGACAAACCCGAAGAAGCGGCAATGGCGCTTACGGAGCACGGCGTAACCGTAAAATGCACCGATGTCATCGCTGCCGCAATGGATGATCGCCCCGGCGGACTTGCGTTAATTTTGAGTGTTCTTACTGATGCCGAGGTCAACATAGAAT
>CAVKLD010000112.1:0-2655 GCA_963657065.1 bacterium | reverse complement strand
CCCCCTGTGAACTCGCTGTATAAAAAGCGAGTGTTCTTACAGCCTTTCAAATGCTGTAAGAACACTCGCCATGGTGCGGATAACAGGACTTGAACCTGCACGCCGAAGCACAAGAACCTAAATCTTGCGTGTCTGCCAATTCCACCACATCCGCTTGTTGGTTTAAATTCGCTTGTTGCTTATTTCTTGCAAGGAACACTTGATTAGAGTATTCACTTTTCGGTTGTTTTCCGAAAGCACATACATTATACCTGCGTTTGATAAAATAATCAATGGATTTTTATTTTATCTGTGTTCGCATATTATGCACAGGTTGAAAAAGGCAATAACCTGCCATAAACCGACCGTCGGGAACGACTTCATCCGCGTTATTGTAATCAACGGGGACTTCGCAGCGGTTGCAACGATTATATATTCTAAAACCGCTGTTGTTTTTTTCTATACAAACGGTATGGACTCCTTTCAGCGGATTTGTATCGTTCCAAAAAGAAAGAATGCCGTATTTGCAAACGGTCAGCAATTCAAAAAATCTGTCACGGGAGAGTGTTTTAAGCACGGGAATGCCATGTCGCGTAAAATACTTGTCAAGGACATACACATTTGAACCGAGCAGTCCGCAGAAAACACACGCGGTGTTGTACATTTCCGTACATATGTCGGTGAGTGTCACGCCTTCCCTGCCCTCGAGAATAAGCAAATTGTAAATTGCGATAAGTTCGCAGCCGTTGTATGACATTGGGAAGAAACCGTAACGCATTTCGGCGACATATCCGAGTCCCTGACCGTTGATAAGCTGTTTTCCGCATTCGGTTCGCAGATTTTTTTGGCGATTAAATTTTTTCAGCATGGACAACCCTCGATTCTGCAGATCTTACAGTTGCAAACATTCTGCCTTTTGCGGAAGCTCGTCTTTTGTCAATCTGCATAAAAACCGCAAGGTTAAAACATTTCATCGGCAGATGCAACGGTATTCGCCGTCAATTCAGTCAATGGCCGTTTCAAACCCTGCGCTTTTTTAATGCCTTTTACGATTTTTTTGTGCCGGGCGCAGTGCTCAGCTTTCGCTCTTTATCACGATGTTATAGCCGCGCTCTTTCAAAAACGGTTTAATGCGCTGTGCGTGATTAAGAAGTGAACTTATGGACAAATCATGATTGATCGCGTCGATAAGTAGTGAAATGTACTTTGACAGATCAACCTCGCAGTACCATTCCCTGCTCTTTAATTCTGCTGTGCGGTAGACGAGATTCGTAGTAAAAACCCTGTTGATATAGTGATTATTGTATGCATCATCGAAAATTTTAAGACCGTTGCAGAAAAGTCCGAATGCACAGCATACAAAAATTCTTTTCGCGCCCATTGCCTTGAGTTTTTTGCTTACATCTATCATGGAATCGCCGGAGGATATCATGTCATCAACGACAATAACATCTTTCCCGTTAGGGCTTGAGCCTAAAAACTCATGTGCGATAATAGGATTTCTGCCTTTTACAACACGTGAATAATCGCGCCTTTTGTAGAACATGCCTAGGTCAAGTCCCAGAACCGACGAATAGTAAACCGCTCTGTTCACGCCGCCCTCATCGGGAGAAACTATCATCAAATGCTCTTTGTCTATTTTGAGGTCATCGATGTTGTTTACGAATGCCTTAATCATTTGATAAGTAGTATACACATTTTCAAAACCTTTGAGCGGAATCGCATTCATAACTCTGGGATCATGTGCATCAAAGGTAATGATATTCTCAACGCCCATCTTCTCGCACAACTCCTGAAGAGCCAAAGCGCAGTCGAGAGATTCGCGAGCCGTACGCTTGTGCTGACGGCCTTCGTAAAGCATAGGCATTATAACATTTATTCGACGTGCTTTACCTGCTGTCGCGGCAATTGCACGTTTGAGGTTCGCGTAATGTTCATCCGGACTGTACGGAACTTTCTCGCCGTACATTTCATGTGTGATGCCATAGTTGTAGCAATCACAAAGAATAAAGACATCATATCCTCTTACTGATTCTTTGAGCATGCACTTTCCTTCACCCGTGCCGAAACGGGGGAAAGTTGCTTTAAGCAAGTAAGTGTTGCGCTCATATCCGTTAAAGGCTATGCTGTCTTTGTGTTCACTTTCTCGATTGAGTCTCCACCCTACGAGATAAGAATCGATTTTTGCGGCAATTTCTTCCGTGCCGGGCAATGCAATAATTCCTAACGTGCCGGTGGGGATATTTCGGATGTTGTCGGTATAAGCAGGCATAAAATCACTCCTGGACTTTAATTTTGTAATTTTCGTCGGGAATCGACCGATGAACCTTACATATACTATTTTACAACAGTTTTTGACTTTTTCAAGTTAAAACATGTAATTCACGCTCAAAATATAACCGTGTTTTCCGTGCGTGTTTTGTACACTCTCACAATAAATCCAAGAAATATCATTAACTTGCGCTTCACACTCTAACCCAAAGCCATAGTATACTTGCGTTATTTCTATCCCTTCCAAAAAATCGGCTGTTCAATGTACGAACAACCGACCTTTTTTCATAGACCTTAAGAAAGCACTCCGCGGCTGTAATAACCGAGGAGTGCTTTTAACTGTTTAAGTATTATTTGAGCCAGTCTTTGCTGTCATCAAGTCCGACGGCAACGCGGAGGATTTTT
>CAVKLD010000111.1:0-3059 GCA_963657065.1 bacterium | reverse complement strand
ACTACCAGGAGGGCGAAACTGCGGACGCAACCTGCACCGAACCGGGCAAAGTCACGATGGTGTGCGCCAATAACAGCGAACACGTCTATGAAAAGATTACATCGCAGCCGCTCGGACACTTGTCCGCAATTGATACTGCGAAAACTCCGACATGCACCGAAACGGGTCTTACTGTAGGATACCATTGCGAACGTGAAGGCTGCGGCGTCGTTCTCAATGCACAGAAAGAAATCCCCGCGCTCGGTCACGACTGGGGCGAGTGGACGGTAACGACCGCCGCGACATGCACTGCCGACGGCGAAGAAACGCGCATTTGCAAGCGCGACGCAAGCCACATTGAAAAGCGTGCGGTTAAAGCAACGGGTCACAACAGTGATAAGTTTACCGTTCTCGAAAAAGCCGATTGTGAAAATGACGGCAAAAAGACAAAAACATGCACGAATATAATCAACGGCGCTGTCTGCGGTGAAGTTCTCGAAAACGAAACAATCACCGCGAGAGGTCACGACTGGGGCGAGTGGATAATGACGAAGCAACCCACGCGGACCGAACAGGGCGAAATGACGCGTTATTGCACGCATTCCGACGAAACGGACGAATATCGTGCGTGCAGTGCATTCGAAACAAAACCGGTCGACAAGCTCGACGAGTCCGACATAACTGAGGAAAAGACCGTTGATTACGACGATGTCAACGGCGTTGCGAAGATCACTCTTTCCGCATCCGCGAAAGGCAACACGGTCACAGTTCCGCGCAAGGACCAGCCGCTTGATATCGTTGTTGTGGTTGATATGTCGGGCAGTATGAATAACGACGGCAAGCGTGAAAAAACAATGGATGCGCTGAAGCAGTTCGTCGCCAACGTCAAAAAGAACGCCGAGGACGGCAATGCCGATCATCGTGTTGCGATAGTAAGTTTTGCCTACGGCGCGATTCCCGAAAGATACAAGAGAACCTACGGAAACAAGGCGTATTTCAACACGGCGATTTATACCACCGCTTCAGGTGAAACCGTTCGTTACAAAAACATCGACGGTTCCGATGCTGCCGGCGCAAGCGATTACGCGGGAGCGCTTTTGAGCGTCAAAACTCAGAGCGAATTGCTCGACAACGCAGTTGCGCGGTTGGATGAGACTAACCCGGAAGGCGCTACGGCGGCAAGTCTTGGTTTGGATATGGCTAAAAAGATTTTCGTGAACAACACCGACAGGGACGGCAGAGAGAGAATTGTGGTGTTCCTCACCGACGGACAGCCGACAACATGGTCGATCTTCGAAAAAGATGAAGCAAACAGTGCTATCAAAATAGCGAATATGCTTAAGTCATCCGACACCAAAGACGCATGCAACGCAACTGTCTATTCTGTAGGCATCTTCGGCAAAAGCGACGCGCAAAACCGTGATATAAACAGATTCATGAAACTCGTCAGCAGCGAAAATCCGACGGCTTCTTCCATGAATGATAACCCCGTTTCCGATCCCGAAACGAATTACTACTTCTTAAGCGAAAACGCGGATAATCTTTCCGACGTCTTCTCGACCATCGAAAAATCCTCAACTACCTACACGGCGAAGTTTGACGATGTAACGCTTTCCGACACAGTGTCGAAGTATTTCACCGTGACAACGGAGCAGGAAAAGGCGATGCGCGAAAAAGTCATTGCCGATAACCCCTATCTTACGAACGACGATATCACGGTCGACAGACGCGACGACGGCACGACGTATGTTGAAATCAGGGGACTCACACCGACTCAAAACGGCGACACCTTTACCGCGAAGGTATCCTTTGACGTATCCGCGAACGAAAACGCGCTGAAGGCGGGAACTTACGCAACGAACACTCTTGACGCCGGTGTTGAACTTGGCGACAAAAAAGTTGCATATTTTGTACCTCCAACGGTAACGGTAAGCGAACACAGAATTGCTGTTTTCAGAATTAACGGCGAAGTGTTCAAGATTGTACGCGTTGACGGTGATTCCGTTGATGCCCCCGATGTCGATTTCGGCGACGGTTTCAATTTCAGCGGTTGGGATACCGTGAATTACGACTCGTCGACCGGATGCGGGATTTTCGATGCAACGCTTACCGCAGAAGAGTATACTGTTGCAATGAACGTCGGCACGCAAACTTATTCCGCTAAACTTGCAGCGGGCAGTATGTTCAAACTCCCCGAAGTATCAGTTCCCGACGGCTACATGATAACCGGTTGGACGGGCGCACCCGTCTACATGCCCGGCGAAGACATCACCGTTACGGCGGTTCTTGCGGAGCACAAGACCCACACTTACACCGAAGAAGTGACACAAAAAGCCGGTTGTCTTACCGCCGGAACAAAGACATTTGCGTGCGAATGCGGCGATTCGTACACCGAAGAAATTCCCGCTGCCGGTCACAATTATGTCGGAATTTTGCTCGAAAACAGCGGAACTCAAACGCTTGCGTTCGTTTGCATGAACTGTATGGATACTGTCGCGTCGGATGCGCAGTGCACCGCCGAAGAAGTGGTATGCGGCAAAACGTCATACAGCGTGTCGGCGGATTCTCTCAGCGGTACTGCGGTCAGCCTGTTGATTCCCGATTCCGGGTACGCGTTTGAAAACAGCGACGAAATAATCGCCGAAGGCGTTACCGCAAGGAATGAGAATGGCATGACGGTTGTCACTCTGACAGGTTCGGCTACATTCACAATTACCGACAAAACGACAAACGGCGAACACAGATACGGCGATTACATCGCAGTGAAAGCCGCGACATGCACCGAAAGCGGCGAAGAAACGGCGGAGTGCCTCATCTGCGGCGAAACGGTTTCGCGTACAACACCTGCCGCGGGGCACAACGACGCCAACAGCGACGGCGCATGCGACGCTTGCGGAGAAAAAATTTCCTCCGGCAGCTCATGCAGCCACATGTGCCACTCAACGGATAAGATAGTGCAGTTCTTCTGGAAGATAATCAGATTCTTCTGCAAGATGTTCAGAACCAACAGGGAGTGCGGCTGCGGCGCGAAGCATTGGTAAAACCACGCGCCTGACCGGCAGCAATAAAATAATCCGTTA
>CAVKLD010000110.1:0-3437 GCA_963657065.1 bacterium | reverse complement strand
CATCTATAAGTATCCTGAGTTCCGTCATACACGGAATGAGATTATCTTTACAGAATAACGCGGTTGCGGTACTGTCGGCGCAGTCGCTTTCGGCAGCCACAAGATTTTCCAGTTCCGTCTTTTTTGCATATATCGCGCCGGTAAGTTCGGACAATTCTCGCACAAGCGTTTCCTCGTAGCGACAGTCAGCAGATGGCAGCAGGGCTTTTTTCGCAAGAGCTTCATCTGCAATTTCACCCGCAAACTTTGCAGCGGCAGGCAGAATATCTTTGTTTACCATGTCGAGCATGGTAAGCGTTTCTATTCCGATTATTTTGCAATAGTTTCCGGCAAGTATTTCATACCGTGCGTGAAGTTCCTCATCGGAATATACGCGGTGACGCGTAAAGAGCTTTACGTTTTTTTCTTTGAGAAGATTCGGCAAACAGTCCGGTGTTGTGCGCAAATTCGGCAATCCCCTCTTTTCGGCTTCAAAAAGCCATGATTCATCATAGCCGTTTCCGTTGAATATTATGCGCTTGTGCTCTGAAATTACACGTTTTATAAGTGCATGCAAAGCGGTTTCAAAATCGCCTGCGTTTTCAAGTTCATCGGCGAACAAACTCAGTTCTTCGGCGACGCTCGTGTTCAGCACAACATTCGCCTCCGATACGGAATCGGAAGAACCGAGCATTCTGAATTCAAACTTGTTCCCGGTAAACGCAAAAGGCGACGTACGGTTTCGGTCAGTCGTGTCTTTGGGGAATTTCGGCAAAGTATGAACACCTACACGCAAAAGTTCTTTTTCTTTCCCGCCGTACGGGGTATCCGTTTCAATGGCATTAAGGATATCGGTCAGTTCGGTTCCGAGAAAGATGGAAACGATTGCGGGCGGAGCCTCCTGTGCGCCAAGACGGTGATCATTGCCCGCCGATGCAACGCTGACACGCAATATATCCTGATATTCGTCAACTGCTTTTATAACAGCACAGAGAAAAAGCAAAAACTGCGCATTTTCGGCTGGAGTTTCTCCGGGATTCAACAGGTTTACGCCGGTATCGGTCGCAAGCGCCCAGTTGTTGTGTTTGCCGCTTCCGTTTACTCCCGCAAAAGGCTTTTCATGAAGCAGACAAACCATATTGTGCTTTCGAGCAATTTTCTGCATCAATTCCATTGTAAGCTGATTGTGGTCGGCAGCGATGTTTGCCGTTTCAAAAACCGGAGCAAGTTCATGCTGAGCCGGTGCAACCTCGTTATGTTCCGTCTTCGCCGGTATGCCGAGACGCCATAACGCTTCGTCAAGTTCTGTCATGAAAGCCTGCACACGCGGCTTTATCGCGCCGAAATAATGATCGCTCAATTCCTGTCCTTTCGGTGCACGTGCACCTGCCAGCGTACGCCCTGCATAGATGAGGTCCTTCCGTGCATCAAAAACAGACTTGTCAACAAGAAAGTATTCCTGCTCCGCTCCCACAGTTACATTGACACGCGTAACATCTTTATTTCCGAAAAGACGGAGCACACGCAGTGCCTGACGGTTAAGCGCCTCCATTGAACGAAGCAGCGGCGTCTTTTTGTCAAGAGCATGACCGCCGTATGAACAAAATGCGGTCGGAATACACAAAACACTGTCTTTGATAAATGCGTATGACGTCGCATCCCATGCAGTGTAGCCGCGCGCCTCAAATGTTGCGCGCAGTCCGCCGGACGGAAACGAAGAAGCGTCGGATTCGCCCTGGATAAGCTCTTTGCCGGAAAACTCCATTATTACTTTCCCGCTGCCGTCGGGAGCAATAAAACTGTCGTGTTTTTCAGCCGTAATTCCGGTCATCGGCTGGAACCAATGCGTAAAATGAGTTGCGCCTTTTTCTATCGCCCAATCTTTCATCGCGTTGGCAACTATGTTTGCCACACCGATTTCAAGGTGTTTCCCCTGTTTTATTGTCTTTTGAAGCTGCTCATAAGTATCATGCGGCAGTCTTTCACGCATTACGGCATCATCGAACACGTCACAGCCAAACAAACCGTTTACTTTATTCATACACAACGTCCTCATTATTCTAAATCGTAAAAATAAACAAGGGGGCAACAACGCCAGTCGTGCCCCATTGCTATCTATCTCATTCTATATTTAAACATCGGAAAAGTCAAGCACAATTTTTACATAAGATTGCACCTTTCGACCGCATTTACTCATTTGTCGTTTGACGGAACAATGAGTCCGTATCCGCCGTCATCTCTGCGGTAAACAACGGAGATCGTATCATCTGCACTGTTGCAAAAAACGTAAAACAAATGGCCGAGCATATTCATCTGCAAAATCGCCTCGTCAACCGACTGCGGTTTTATTGAAATTTCCTTCGTACGCACGAGGTCAAATTCCTTCTCTTCCTCAACTTCGTCGGCAATAAGGTCATCAAAAGCGCCATCTCTCAAACGTTTTTCAACCTTAGTCTTATTTTTTCTCATCTGGCGAATAAGGAGATCGACGCATTCATCGAGAGCGTCATTCATGTTCTCCGCCCTTGCCTGTGCACGGAATATCATTCCGTTATTGAATACCGTTATTTCTACCGATTGAGAATTTTTTTCAACGGTTGCAGTTACTTTTGCCGAAGCACTGTCGCCGAAAAAGCGATCGATTTTTGAGAGTTTTTTCTCTGCTCTTTCCTTGAAATTTTCTCTCGGTGTGCATTTTCTGCCTACTACTGTGATGTTCATAACTACATCCCTTTCTGTATATAATAACAAAGCAAGGCTGTGATGAAATTACCGTACCTTCAGCACCGTCTTCCTTTTGTTTCCGGTTGCATCGTACCGCAAAGCAACAAAAACCGATGCGCAAAACACTGTCTTTTGTCGCAGACAAAAATTAATTTTACAGTACAATGACTTCGACCTTGCTGCAGTGCCGCAAGCCGTGCGCAGCACTGAAAATTCGCAAAAGACAAATTCTAAGGTCAAGAATATTGTAGCATATTATCCTGCGTTTGTAAAGAGATATTTGTTAATTTTCCATATATTGTTTTAAAAAACATATAGAAATTTATTTAACATGTCTTATTTTAATTACTGTCCCGCAAAACAGTATGCAAACAACTGCAACAAGCGCGAAGAAATCATCAGCGGCACAAACATCCTGGCATCGGACTTTTTACAATCCGTTCCAAACTCGAAATGCTCGTTGTCTTCGAATTTGATTTCGGGATTATTTTACTCATATTATCTAAAATGAAACAAAAATTTTAAAAAAACGGCGCACCGACAAGGTGCACCAAAAAAAGTCTTATTTGCCTCTGCGTGAATTCCTCTGCTCACCGCCGGCACGTTTAAGCGCAGATATTTTTTCATCGCTCTCCGCCTTAAATTTCGCCATCATATCTTCAAAAGACATACCGCCGGATGAATTTTGAGACTGTTTTGCCTGTCTGTCAAAAGACTGCCTACCGGAATTACGC
>CAVKLD010000109.1:0-3504 GCA_963657065.1 bacterium | reverse complement strand
AATTGACGAAAACCGTCCGCTTTTTTTTGTTATTTTTACATAAATCCGATGTCGCTCGACCGTGTCATGTAAAATTTGTTTCCTTTATACGAAAATTTGTTTGCCGCAGGCAATTGTACGTTTTTATAAACCGCGCTTCATCGTTTTACAAAACCCATTTTGATAAGGCTCGTTTCCGTGTCGGAGAAAGAAACGGTGTCCGAGTCCTTTTTTGAATAATTTGAGATTATGCCCAGAGTGATAAGGTCGTTTACGTTTTGCGCGTTGTCGAGGGCGAAGAAGTGCATCGTCAGAGTGTACGTTCCGTTTTCGTTTTCGATTTCGTACAAACAGTATTTTTCATTGGATATCGTTTCGCATCTGTTTCGTATCGTTTCGTCGAAACTGTCAAACTCCGTATCGGTCATGCCGCCGACGGAATAGCAAATCGTATCGTACATTTCGACGACGGTATCATTTTTGTATCCGAGCTCGACTATTTCAAGACTGTCCTCACCCGTTGTAACGGCAAACGAAGCCGATTTCAGTTTTTCAAAACCGTGAGGGGCATCCGAAATCGAATAGTCTGACAATAACGTGAGGTATGCTTCGGCAGGGTTGTTCGATATTTTTCCGCGCTTTCCGGCTTCTTTTACGTATGGTACCGCAATAAAGGCGGCAGTGAGAGAAACAGCCGCAAAAACAAGCGCGGCGATAATAACTGATTTTTTGCTGCTGCCGTTTTTCATTGATGATGTTCTCCTGTTTTTTTCCGTTGTTCCTGTTTGTTCACGTTTTTTTTGCAATCCGAACTTGCAACGATAAAAGGGGCATTCAATTCCCGAACGTCCCTTTTGCCGTAATGGTTATTTGAGATTTTTGAAAAGTCTGACGTTGTCAAACGTGCAGGTGTACTTGCCGTCTTCAATACCGTGTATTATTTCACACACCTTGTCGTTGTAAGGGGTGGGAACGCCATATTTTTTGCCGTATGCGCACACCACGCCGTTTATAGCGTCGATTTCGCATTTTCTGCCTTTTTCGAGATCTTGAAGCATGCTTGCCTTGAGAAGGCGGTGCTTTTTGATGCAAATCGGAATGAGTGCAAAGGCAATTTTCTTTTTCAGCCCGTCGTGCTTGTAATCGAGCAGTTTTACAATATCTTTACCCTGAACGGGTTCGATTTTTATACCTGCGGCGGCAGCCACGTCAATGCATTCCTTTATGAGATTTTGGCAGCATACGCGGGAGTCCTTATTCTCTGCGGCATCGCCGAACGTGCCGCCTATGACAGCCGACATTCCGCTGAAGGTCGCGTTTATGAGGAGCTTTGACCAGCGTACGCCCATGAAATTATCTTCAATCTCTACGGGGCACATTTTTTCGAGAAGAGTCTTTACCTCATACAGTTTTTCGTCTTTCTTACCGTTCATTCTGCCCAGACCGAAACTCATGCTGTCGGGTTCGCTTGTAAGCTCCGACACGCCTTTTCCGTGGAGTGTTGCGCCCCATGCAACGGTGCATCCCATTGTTCTGTCTTCGCCTACAACCTCGGAAACGGACAGCTCGGGAAGACCGTTCTGCAAGGTGCAGACGATACAGTCGTCGGTCATGTTTTTCTGAAGTCCGCGAAGAACATTTATATTGTCGAGCTGTTTTGTGAGAAGAAGGATAAGCTCGTATTTTTCGGTCATCTCGTCCGGAGTGAGTGCATGAACAGACACCGTCATGTCAACCGTTCCCGTGATATGCGCCCCGTTTTTGTTCATTGCGTCCACGTGTTCGCGATTTCTTGTGACAAGGTCGACTTCAGCGCCGGCTTTTGAAAGATACGCACCGAGTACGGTGCCGAGCGAACCCGCACCGTAGATCACCGTTTTCATATGCCGAGTCACGCTCCCGTCTTAATGCCCATAAGACCGAAGAACCAGTTTATCAGGTTGGTGAAAAACTGACCCATTTGCGTTAGGAAGTTGATTATCGACGAACCGCCCTTATTTACAAGGTTATAAGACACTATGACAATGTCGCATTTGATGCCGTCCTGCGCCGAACCCACGGTGTAAACGCCGTTTTCGTCGGGAATCAATCTGTCGTTCCCGTCTACTGTGAAGTCCGCAATGTTGTCTTCGTTTGCGTTTATTATGTCAACGTAGTAAGTGTCGGCGTTGAAAGCTCTGTAGCATGTCGCGTCGTTTTCGGCATAACTGCCAATCGGCTCAATCTTAAATCTGAAAACTCCGCCGTCGGTGACATAGTTCGTATCGGAATCAACGGGAACAACTTTGAACATGCTCTGCTGCTCCTTGAGCACCGTTACCGAGTATGCTTTTGTGTAACCGTCAGCCGCAAGTGCTGCCGGCGCAGCGCACATAAGACAAATTACCGCAGCAAGAATGATCGCCAATACCTTTTTCATTGTAACAACTCCTTCTTTGCGCCGCCTGCAAAAAAACGGACGGACGCACGATTATTGTGTGAATTCGAATCGGAGCAATGTTCCCGGCACTGAGCGGGGACATAAACCCTCATTAAGATTATAACCGCTGAAGTGCGGATTTGCAACTGTTTTGGACAAAAAAAGTTCGAACACCGCATAAAAACAGTGGAGTTCGCCGTAACTGAATGCGAAACGGCATTGTAAACCGCGGTAAAAACGATTTTTTTGCCTTGCCCGTTCTCGGCGATGCCAACGGCGATGCCGAAATAAGTGTAACCGACGCACGTCTGCCACTTTGTCAGGCTGTCAGTCTTGCGAGAATTTATCTCTTAACTGACAAACTCGGCAACGACACTGTAAGCGTCAGCTTAAGCGAAACATTAAACAAAAGAGGTGAGCCGTCGGACTTGACGACTCCCTCTGCATTGTTGTTTCGGGTTATTTCTTTATGTATTTTGCGACGAAACCGTCAATTTTCGGCCAGTAAATTTCGGGGTGTTTTTCGCATGATTCGTCGTGCGCCGCATCGGGAACATCGAGTTTATCCTTTTCGGCGGTGCAAGCATCAAAAAGGATATCGCGCATCCAAAACGGAACAAACTTATCTTCAGTGCCGTGAATGAAAAGCGTGGGGGTTTTGCTCTTTCCTACAGCCTCAAGCGGACTGCAACTTTCGAAACTGAAGCCGAGGAACGCTTTGGAAAAGCTGTCGGCGGCGTTGAGGAAAGGAAATCGTGGAAGATGCGTGATTTTTGTTATTTGCTCGCCGAATTCGTCGTAGCAGCTTGTGTAACCGCAGTCCTCAACGGCGCATTTAACGTTGTCGGGCAGTTCTTCACCCGTGACGAGCATGGTTGTTGCGCCGCCCATCGAGCAACCCATTATGACTATCTGCGCTTCGGGGTCGATTGAAACTATGTAACTTATCCAGTCGCAGACATCGTCCTTGTCAAAATAACCCATTGAGCAGAAATTCTGTTCGCTCAAACGATGCCCGCGCATGTACGGCAGCAGTACATTGTAGCCGTTTTCGTAAAAATGACGTCCCTGCCTTGCCATTGAACGCGGACGCGAAGTGGTGGCAT
>CAVKLD010000108.1:0-3600 GCA_963657065.1 bacterium | reverse complement strand
GTGTATCAACGGGTTTGGGGTTCTTTTAGGTTTGTCAACTGTCAAAGTCGGGATTGTAGCACACTTTACTAATATTACAAAAAGTGTGCAAGTTGTTTTTCTAACTTACACACTTTATTTTACAAGATCGGGTAGCCTCCTACTCGATTATGTAACCGCAATTGTAGATTTCGGGCGTGCGTTTTGCGGGCATTCCCGTTTTTGCATTCGACTTTTAAACAAAAATAAAACGTTCGATGTAATAATTATAAAAACAGTTGAAATTACTTTTGTAAAAATGTATAATCAGTTTATGTTTTTGTGTCGGGGGTGCGTATGGCTGATATTTACGGTGAAAAAAAGAAATTTTGGTTTACCCTCGATAACGCGGCGAAAATTTTCCCCGGGCAAAACACAGGCACATGGTCAAACAGCTTTCGTGTTTGTTATGAACTTAAAGAAAAAATCGACCCGGATATTTTGAAGCGTGCGCTTTTGGAGATTATTCCGCGTTTCCCCTGTTATAATGTTCGCATCCGACATGGTTTTTTTTGGTTTTACCTTGAAGAAAATAAAAATGAACCGGTAATTATGCCTGATATCAAAAATCCCTGTTATCGAGTGAAGTTTAATGAAAACGGCCACTTCTTATTCAAAGTATATTATCATGGCAATCGAGTTGCGATGGATTGTTATCATGTCCTCACCGACGGATGCGGCGGAAAAATGTTTATATCTACGCTCGTTGCGCGTTATTTGGAACTGAAACACGGGATCGTTATACCGCCGTGCCGTTCGGTTCTCGATATAAACGAAGCATGCAGCGACAGCGAACTTGAGGACTCTTTTGTCAAAAACGCCGATTCGAAAGCGAAATTTGACCGCAGGGACAAATACGTTTACCATGCGAACGGTTTGAAAATGCCCTATCACACCGTTAACATAACGTCCGGTATAATTCCGTTCGATTCAATTCACGAAATAACAAAGTCATACGGCGTTACCGTTACCGAATTTTTATCCGCACTTATGCTCAGGGTTCTTATCGATAAGCAGAACAGGGAATCGCGCAGAAAACACAAAAGAGAAGTCAGTATCCAGATTCCTGTCGATTTGCGCAGGGTGTTCGGCTCGAAAACTTTGCGCAATTTTACAATTTGCATGCGCGTTAAAATCGATCCCAACAAAGGCGAGTACTCTTTCGATGAATTGCTTACGCAGGTTAAGTATCAGCTGCGCTTGGCGAATGACCCCAAAGAGCATAATATGATGATAACGGCAAATACGGGAATAGAACGAAACCCGATAATCCGGGCAGTGCCGCTTTTCGTGAAAAACGCCGGCGTTGCGATTTCATTTTTCTTTACTGCGGAACAGACGACATCATCGCTTATTACAAATCTTGGGTTAGTCGATATCCCGGACGAGATGAAACCTTATGTTGAGAAATTTATTTTTATGCCCGCTCCCGGCAAACTGAATGCCGCCCGATGCGGTGTGGCGACTTGCAATAACAATCTTGTGGTAACATTTTCAAACAGTTTTGCGGAAAGCGATATTGAGCGTGAATTTTTTACGTCGCTTGTTAAAATGGGACTTCACGTAAAAATTGAGAGCAACAGGGAGTGATTATTTGTCTTACTGTGTGAACTGCGGCGTTGAACTTGATCAATCCGCAAAGAAATGTGCGCTTTGTTCCACGCCGGTGTATAATCCGAATGAACCGTTGACGAATATCGGCGAGGAGGACAAACCGTTTTCGGATAAATTGGTAATTCCGAAGAATATACAGAGAAAATTTGTCGCATACATTATTACGATGATAATGCTGATACCGAATATTGTACTTTTTTTAATAAACATGTTTTTTTACAGGGGGCACTATTGGTCGGTGTATATCGGCTCGACATGCTTTTTGGTTTGGATTCTGTTTGTTTTTCCTTTTGTTACAAAAAAACTTCGGCCGTATTTGATGTGGGCTGTCGATACCGCTGTCGGGGTGTTGTATGCGTTTATTGTTGTCGCAATCAGTGCCGGTGAGGCTTGGCTGTGGGAAACAATTGCGTCGGTAATCGGGTTGATATCGATTGCCGCTCTCCTCTTTATTGTATGGATCCGCGGTAAAAAACGAACCGTTTCAGCCATTATTGTACACTGCCTTGTCGATGCCGTTGTCGTGTCCGCTCTGTCCGGACTTTCGACAGCGTATTTCTCCGAAAACGGCAGCTGGCTTGTTGTCGGTGCGATATGCGCTGTCTGTTTTGCATCTTTGCTCGGATTCGGGATTTATTGCGACCGCTCCAAACATATGCGCGCATGGTTTAAAAAGGTATTTTACATTTGATAAAACTATAAATGCTATTGGGGGACTGAAAATGAAAGTATCAAAAGCTGCGGCGGCGGTTGTGCTGTGCACTGCGGCAGCTGCATCAATGGGCGGATGCCTTAAGTACACAAACAACATTCTCGATGTCACGAAGATGCCGGCTTCTGAGCCGTCGTTTGTCACCGATTATACTGTTGCTTACAACACCGTGCCGTATACATCTTCCTATGTCACACAACCGACGGAATCTGTTACGGTTATCGGGCAGCCTGTAACCCAACCTCAGCCGACGCAGCCGACATCCGCTCAGCTTACTCAGCCGACTCCGACGCAACCGGCGCCTACTCAGTCACAGGAAACAACGCAGCCTTCGCCCGTTACTGCAGCGGAAACCGAAGCAGCCGAGCAAAACAGTGATCCGTCACGGTGGTCAAAAGCTGAAATCCTTTCATTTGTTACATCGGCGGTTAATAAATCAAAGGCATACACCGGCAAGCTGACAGTAGGACACAAGGAGTCATTTGACGTGAACATTGATAATATTTCCGTCGGCGGCAGTCTGATTAAAAATACCGCAAATCAGATAATAAGCAGTGTTGCGAAACCTACCGATGAAACATTGACATTTGAAAACGGCAAAACGACGACCTCGGAAGGCGAAACGGTTCCGATACTTTTGCCTAAACGTCAGAATTTCTGTCTTACAGTTGACGGACTTGCGTCCGCGTCTGCGTCCAAAAGCGGCAGCAATACAGTTGTAAATCTGAAACTTGTACAGGAAACGAGTTCTCTCGAAAATCCTGCACCGAAGCATAATGCAGCATCCTGCGGATATATGTCAATTTCCGACGTTGAGCTTCCGGGCATTGTGACGGTCGAAAAACTTAATATGACATACACCGGTTCAACGATGCAGCTTACCGTAAACGATAAGGGTTATGTCACGAGCTGTACATATACAATCCCCGTTGTTATAGATGGCTCCGGCAACGTCAAAGTTGTTTCCGCCGATTTTCAGGTTACCGCGAAAATCGTAGAAGTATGGACATTGAACTGGTAATCGTTTTTTTGCAAATACCCAATTGAATGATGTTCTCCACATGGAGAAAGATGTAAATTGTATCTTTAATAGTCCCCATAGAGTATGTACTCGAAAAAAAACATAAAATTCGAGACCGCTCTATGGGGATATTTTGTGCTATAAGAAGAACGAACAAAAAAAAGCAAGGTGTATCGAGAATGTTGGTTTTTTTTGGTTCATCACGGATTTAAGGGGAATGGAACCTAACAGCAGG
>CAVKLD010000107.1:0-3723 GCA_963657065.1 bacterium | reverse complement strand
AAAAATCCTCCGCGTTGCCGTCGGACTTGATGACAGCAAAGACTGGCTCAAATAATACTTAAGCAACTGAAAGCACTTCACGGTTATTGCAGCCGCGGAGTGCTTTTTGTGGTCTGTAAAAAAATGTTGGCTGCCAAACAAACGTATAACCAACCTTCTGTCGTCTGATCTTTCTCGATCCGTTTTCCGATGTCCTTGAAGCTCATTCCCTTGTTTAGACACTCCTGAATCTCAATCCGATCCTGCCGGGTTAAATGTTTGCATTTCTTTTCGTTCATAGTCCGGGCCTCCTTTTTCCCAAACTAAAGTCTACCACAAATTCCCTCCCACACTAACGTCCACCGCATATTCCACTGTGGAACTTACTTTGGGAATTTACGTGCGCAAAAAAATGTGAAGTTCTTATGCATTTCTCTTGTTTTATACGACGCGGTCGTGTATAATTATTCTTATTAAAGCGGCAGCGGATCATACGGCTGTCGGCAGAAGGGCAAGAATTATGAGAATTGTAATAAAAGTGGGCACTTCGACTTTGGCACACTCAACCGGTCGGCTTAACATCCGACGTGTCGAGGAGCTTGTTAAGGTTCTGAGCGATTTGAAAAATACGGGGAATGAGGTTATTCTCGTGTCCTCCGGCGCAATCGGAATGGGTGCCGGGAAGTTGAATATGAAAGAAAAACCGTCTGATATCCCCTCGAAACAGGCGGCTGCGGCGGTAGGACAGTGCGAATTGATGTACACTTATGACAAGCTGTTTTCCGAGTATAACCATACGGTTGCACAGATGCTGATGACAGGCGAGGACTTTAATGTAGAGGAACGTCACGCAAATTTCAGCAATACAATGAACCGCTTGCTTGATTTGGATGTTCTGCCTGTCATCAACGAAAACGATACAGTTGCGACCGATGAAATAAAAGTAGGTGACAATGATACGCTCTCTGCGCTTGTCGCCGTTACCGTAGACGCCGATTTGCTCGTGCTGCTGTCAGATATCGATGGACTCTACACGGCAGACCCGCACAAGTGTGCCGATGCAGTACTTATCCCCGAAATACGTGAGCTTACGGACAGTGTCATGTCGCTCGGCGGCGATGCCGGCAGCACTCTCGGTACGGGCGGAATGAAAACAAAACTGCATGCGGCGCAGCTATGCGTAGATAACGGTTGCGATATGGTAATAGCCAACGGTTCCGCTCCGTCGCTGCTCTATGACATATGTGACGGAAAGGCAGTCGGTACAAGGTTTATTGCAGGAGGAAAGTAAAGTGAAAACAACCCGTGAAATTTTGATAACCGCAAAAGAAGCGTCGAAAAAAATATCGCTTCTTACAACACAGATGAAAAACGATGCGTTGACGGCAATGGCTGATGAACTTGAAGCTGAAACAGAGCTTATTATGGCGGCAAACGATGCGGATGTTCAAGAGTCGCGAAAAAAACTCAACAGCGTGATGATAGATCGACTTTCGCTGTCGCCGGAACGTATTAAATGCATGGCTGACGGTATTCGCGATGTGGTAAAGCTGCCCGATCCTGCAGGAAAAATTCTAAAAACTGTTATTCGTCCCAACGGACTTGTAATCAAAAAGGTATCGGTTGCAATGGGCGTTGTCGCGATGATATACGAATCGCGGCCGAATGTCACATCCGATGCGGCGGCATTGAGCCTTAAAAGCGGAAATGTCTGTGTACTGCGCTCCGGAAAAGAAGCAATTCGCAGTTCTGCGGCAATCGTGAAAGCGATGAAAAACGGACTTGATAAAGTCGGACTAACGGGGGATTTGATAAACCTTATTGAAGACACTTCCCGAAACTCCGCAAATGAGCTTATGACGGCAGTCGGCTATGTAGACTTGCTTATTCCCCGCGGCGGGGCGGGACTGATTGCTTCATGCGTTGCCAATGCAAAAGTGCCGTGCATCCAAACCGGCACAGGAATTTGTCACGTTTTTGTCGATGAAACAGCGGATATTGACATGGCGTTGAATATTGTCGAGAATGCGAAAACAAGCAGACCGTCGGTATGCAATGCCGAGGAAGTGCTGCTTGTTCATAAAAATATAGCAGAAAAGTTTTTGCCTGCGTTGAAAAAACGTCTTGTTCACGACAGGGAGTGCAGCGGCAAAGTGCCTGTTGAGCTTCGTCTTTGTGAGAGAGCGGCGAAAATCATTGACTGCGTTCGTGCGGGGGAAAACGATTTTGATACCGAGTTTTTGAACTATATTCTTGCAGTGAAAATTGTTGATGACGTTCATGCGGCGATTGACCACATCGGGCATCATTCGACGCATCACAGTGATGCAATAATTACCGAAAACAAAGAAAATGCAGAGCTTTTTACCGCTGTGGTTGACAGTGCGGCGGTGTATGTAAACGCGTCCACGCGATACACCGACGGCGGTGAGTTCGGACTCGGTTGTGAAATCGGAATTTCCACTCAAAAACTGCATGCGCGAGGTCCTATGGGACTTGAAGAATTGACGACATACAAATATGTAATTGAAGGAAACGGACAGGTTAGGTGATATAAATGAAATATAAATTCGGTTTTATCGGTTGCGGCAACATGGGCGGTGCACTTTGCACGGCAGTCGCAAAAAAAGAAAGCGATACATCAATTTGCGTCTGCGACGGAGTGAAAGAAAAAACGGATGCTCTTTGCGCACGTTTTCAAAACATAACGGCCGTTTCTCTGACGGAGCTTATTTCTGAAACGGAATATGTTTTTCTCGGTGTAAAACCGCAGTCGCTTCAGGGACTGTTTGACAGCATAAAAAACGACTTGGTGAATAGACACGATATCGTATTTATTTCGATGGCGGCAGGGAAGTCTGTTGCGGACATTGAAGTTCTTTGCGGGTTTAAGCCTGCGATAATCAGAATAATGCCGAATACTCCCGTATCTGTCGGCAAAGGGGTCATTCTCTTTGACGTTAACGAAAAGGTTAACGAAAAAGTGCTTGCCGAATTCGAAAGCGCACTTTCCGCAGCGGGTGTTCTTTGCCGCATATCCGAGAATAAAATCGACGCGGCAGGTGCACTTTCCGGTTGCGGACCCGCTTTTGTATACATGTTTATCGAGGCACTTGCGGATGGCGCGGTGCTTTGCGGAATTCCGCGCAGCGACGCACTTCTTTATGCCGCCGCAACCATAGAAGGCGCAGCACGGCTCGCAATAGAGAGCGGCGAACATCCCGAAAAATTAAAAGATAATGTTTGCAGTCCGGGAGGCACTACAATTGCTGGCGTTAAAGCTCTTGAAGATGCAGGGTTCAGAGCCGCAGCGATAAATGCGGTTGAAGCCGCTTACGAAAAAACTCTTAAAATGAAGTGATGCTTGCGTAAACGTGTAGAAGGCTAATTAAAAGCAGAATGTCTAATTCCTCATATCAATGTTGAAATACAGCGGTTCAATTTGAGTGTATTGATTTGTACGTTTTGATATGTCGGAACATTCCATGTGCATAAACGCACCGAAAAGGTCGGCGTCCAACAAAAGGACAGATGACCTTTCGGTGTGAATAGAAATTGAAAAAAGTGAAATTGTGATTGTTTTGAAAAAATACAAAAAAATATATTTTTTTGTGATAAAAAACTCTACAAGCCTTTAATGTGCTCGAATTTTGTCGAAAATTATTTTAAAACATTGACAAATCAAACAGGAAATGTTAAGATAGAAACCACGGGGAAATAAATTGCAAAAAAATTGAAGAAAAG
>CAVKLD010000106.1:0-3764 GCA_963657065.1 bacterium | reverse complement strand
CGTGACTTTTTTCGGAAACGAGGAGCAAGACAAGCGGGCGGATGTCCCGCGTCACTGCGCGGGACGGAGCTTAGCGGTCTTTGCGACGAGTAGGGACGGAGCTTAGCGGTCTTTGCGACGAGTCAGCCGGGCGGCCACGTAAAATCCCTGCCCCCGAGCAGATGGAAGTGCAGGTGAAGTACCGACTGACCTGCGGATTCGCCGCAGTTGTTTACCACGCGGTAGCCGTTGTCGAGTCCCTGTTCCTTGGCTATTTCGGGGATAACCTCAAAAATATGAGCGACGACGTCACTGTTTTCGCGGTCTATGTCATATCCCCACTTGATGTGTTTTTTCGGAATAACAAGAATGTGTACGGGAGCCTGAGGGGAGAGATCCTTAAAGGCAACCACCGTGTCATCCTCGTAAACCTTTGTTGACGGTATCTCACCGTTTGCGATTGCACAGAAAATGCAGTCCATGGAAAATCTCCTTTCCGTATTATTTCGGGGCAAGCCGTGTGTTGCGGCTCACCCCGTTTTTTATTTTACAATAGATGCAACGATATCTTTGACGGCTGCAAGCGCGTCGGGTATTTTCGTTATATCCTTGCCGCCTGCCATCGCGGAATCGGGCTTGCCGCCGCCCGCGCCGCCTGCGATTTTGGCGACTTCACGAACGATGTTGCCGGCGTGCGCACCTTTTGCGATTGCCGATTTGCCGCATGCGCATGCGAATGAACACGTGCCCTTTTCGGTGTTTTTACCCGCGACTACCGTAACGGATGAATCGCCCTTTGCCGAATCGAGCATCGTGCGCAGCGCGGCTGCATCCGCTTCGCCCATGTCGGCTGTTTTTACGGTTATGCCGTCAAATTCACCGACCGTTTTGAAGAGTTCTCCGGCTTTCTGAGCGGCTGTTTCGGCTTTGAGTTTTCCTATCTCTTTTTCTGCGGATTTCAGCTCGGCAGTTACGGCTGCCGCCTTTTCGGGGAGCGCGTCGACGGTTCCGCATTTGAGAATCGCCGCCGCTGCCGATGCGTTTGCAAGCGCATTGTTCACGTACGCAAGCGCGTTCATGCCCGTGACCGCTTCGATTCTTCTTACGCCCGAAGCAACCGACGATTCGGAAATTATCTTGAACATGCCGATTTCACCCGTGTATTTAACGTGCGTGCCGCCGCAAAGTTCAAGCGAATAGCCGTCGATGTTGACAACGCGGACTCTGTCGCCGTATTTTTCGCCGAACAGAGCCATCGCACCCATTGCCTTCGCTTCGGCAAGGGTTTTTTCTTCGCTTATCACGTCCGCCGATTCGAGAATTATTCTGTTGACATCTTTTTCGATTTTTGCGATTTCTTCGGAAGTGAGAGCTTCGAAGTGAGTGAAGTCAAAACGCATAACATCTGCGCTGACGAATTGTCCCGCCTGTTCGACATGACTGCCGAACGTCTTGCGCAGCGCAGCCTGAAGAAGATGCGCCGAAGTGTGATTTCTCGCCGTGGCGGTGCGTTTTTCTTCGTCGACCGCTGTCTGTACATCGTCGCCGACAGCTATAACCCCCTCGGTTACCTTGCCCTTGTGGAAGAACAGTCCGTTGGAATTTTTCGTGGTGTTCGTCACTTCAAAACTGAAACCGCTGCCGGAAATAACGCCGGCGTCGCCCGTCTGCCCGCCGCTTTCGGCGTAGAACGGCGTAGTGTCGAGGATGAGAATCGCACTGTCGCCTTCAGATGCGTTTTCCTGCTTCTCCGCGTTCCCGTCCAAAACGGCAAGCACCTTGCCGCTGCCGCAGAGCGTTTCGTAGCCGGTGAACGCGGTCGCGGGAATGCCCTTGAGCGATGCGCCCGTGTCTTTCCACGCGTCCGCGCCCGCGTCTTTTCTTGCGGAACGCGCCGTTTCCTTTTGTTTCTTGACGAGCGCGTTGAATTCGTCCTCGTCAACCGTCATGCCCTTTTCCTCAAGAATCTCTTTCGTAAGGTCAATGGGGAAACCGAACGTGTCCGAGAGTTTGAACGCGTCCGCGCCGCTTAAAGTCCTGCCGGAGGCGTTGTCCGTCATTTCACCGAGCAGTTTAAGACCCGCGTCGAGAGTGCGGTTGAAACTGTCTTCTTCGACAGCAATTATTTTAACTATATAGTCGTGCTTTTCGATGAGCGCGGGATAAGCCTTGCCGCTCTCGGCAATGACCGTTTCGCAAAGATCAGCCAAAAACGGCTTGTCGATTCCGAGCAGTCTGCCGTGACGTGCGGCGCGTCTGAGAAGGCGGCGAAGGACATAACCTCTGCCCTCGTTTGACGGCATTACGCCGTCGGATATCATCATTGCGGTTGAGCGTATATGGTCGGTGACGACGCGCAGCGAAATGTCCGTTTTTTCGCTTGCGTGATATTTTACATTCGCCGTTTCGGATACGCGCTTCATGATGTTTCTCACGGTGTCGACTTCGAAGAGGTTGTCAACGCCCTGCGAGATGCACGCAAGACGCTCAAGTCCCATTCCCGTGTCGATGTTCGGGTGCTTCAACCGCGTGTAGTTGCCGTTGCCGTCGTTCTCAAACTGAGTGAAAACGAGATTCCAGAATTCAACGTATCTGTCGCAGTCGCAGCCGACTTTGCAGTCGGGTTTGCCGCAGCCGTGCTCCGGTCCTCTGTCGTAATAAAGCTCCGAGCACGGACCGCACGGACCCGCGCCGTGTTCCCAGAAGTTGTCTTCTTTGCCGAAGCGAACCATGTGGTCAGGCTTTACGCCGACTTCTTTCGTCCATATGTCGTACGCTTCGTCATCATCAAGATAAATGCTGACATATATCTTTTCGGGGTCCATTTGCATCTCTTTGGTGCAAAATTCCCATGCCCATGCGGTGGCTTCATGCTTGAAGTAGTCGCCGAATGAGAAATTGCCGAGCATTTCAAAGAAAGTGCCGTGGCGCGCAGTGTGTCCCACGCGCTCGATGTCCGGCGTTCTGATGCACTTTTGACATGTGGTGACGCGCTTTGACGGGGGCGTTACCTCGCCGGTAAAATATTTTTTCATCGGAGCCATGCCCGCGTTTATAAGCAAAAGGCTCTTGTCGTTTTGCGGGATGAGCGAAAAACTGTCAAGACGCAAATGACCTTTACTCTCAAAAAACGAGAGGTATTTTTCGCGCAGCTCGTTAAGACCGGTCCATTCCATAACAGGTAATCCTCTTTCGTTAAATTATTCCGCCGCTTGTGTGTCGGCGTCCGCTTTGACGCCGTCCGCACTGCTGTTTCTGATTTCGCCCTGATTGGAGAAGAAGAAAAGTTCATCGAGCGGTTTGTTAAGCGTTTTAATGCAGGCGTTGCTCAAAAGAGGCATCATGTGAGATTCCGCGATGCAGTTTATGTTGGCAAAATCAAGCAGAATTTTAAGCTGACCGACGTAAAAATCAGTGTCCTTATCATCGAAGAAACTGTCGTCGACCTCTTTGATTTCCGCGCCGCTCAGCGACATGTAGTCGGTGTAAACGTTCTTGTATTTTTCGAGTATTTTTTGAAGTAATTCATGCATCTGCTCTTTGTTACCGCTTTTTATCGCGTTGTTGATTGCTGCGGTTTTCAGCTGCACTTTGAAAGACAGACGGCATGTTTTTACAATAGCATATGCAAGTTTTGCAAGTTCTCTGCCGATTTCGTCGGGAATATACGGTTCATTGTCCCGAACGTAAAATAGACTCATATGTTCATCCTCCGTTTAATGTATACCTAAAGCTGACGGGAGTCAAACCCGTGTCGGTTTTGACAGGCTGATTTCCGTCCATGC
>CAVKLD010000105.1:0-3904 GCA_963657065.1 bacterium | reverse complement strand
CCATATAACGCCCGTCCGATATCTGATAGAAATCCCACTCTTTGCTGCGCATCTGCGGACAGACGTTCGCACGATTGTAATCAAACACGTTGTGACGCGCATATCCCGCAGCCAGAAGCGTGCCGTCGCTTGCAAGAAGCCGTGTCGGTTCGGTATATTCCCGCTGCTCACTCTTCACCTCGCCGTTTATCCAGCTTTTGTATGTTCTTTTTAACTGTGCCACAAAAAAACCTCCTTGATAATCTTAATGCCGCCCGTCGGCTTACTACGTTCGGATTTAATTTTAACACAATCGTGTTGTTTTTACAATATGAATCATGTATATTGTACCGTTTTCGTCAAAATGCACAAATAAATAAATATAAGGTTTTATTTGCAATGCTGTGCCGAACATGGTAAAATGCAGTGGAGCACATAAAAAGAGGTGAAAAGGATGCCGCTCGGTCTGCAAAACAAAATAACGGTTCTGAAAGGTGTGGGGGACGCACGTGCGGCGCAGTTCAAAAAGCTCGGCGTTCACACAATCGCCGACCTATTGTATTTTTATCCGCGCACCTACCAAAATTATGCCGATATTTACAATCTCGCAAATGCGCCCGACGGAAAAGCGTGTATAAAAGCGCGTATTACGCACGACGCAAAGCTCATAAAGACAAACGGCGGCTCAATAGTCGTACGGACGTCCGCCACGGACGGAACAGACACGGTATCTCTTATCTGGTTCAACAACAAATTCATTGCCGCAGAAATGAAGTGCGGCCGTGAAATGCTTTTTTACGGCGAAGTAAAAGCGTTCCCCGGCGGCGGGTTTGAAATGATTTCACCGGACTTTTGCGCGATCGAAAAAGGCGGATATTTTCACCCCGTCTACCGCTGCACGGAAGGGTTAACTTCAAAGATGACCGCGTCGTGCACGGAAAAAGCAATCGCCGGTTACGCCGATTTGTTACCGGAAACATTTCCGCCGCAGCTCATAAACAAATACAAAATTCCGGACATAAAAACCGCAGTAAAATACATACATTTTCCGAAAAGCACCGCCGAATTGACAAACGCGCGCCGTCGGCTGATTTTCGAAGAGCTTCTTGTTTTGTCACTCGGACTGATGCTTGCCAAGTGCGACGGAAAAACAAACGCTGCGTTTACGGTAAAATACGATTTTTCCGATGACTTTTTTTCGCGCCTTCCCTTCTCGCCGACCAACGCGCAGAAACGCGCAGTCAAAGAATGCATGGCGGACATGCAAAGCGGCAGCGCGATGCGGCGGCTCATTCAAGGCGACGTGGGAAGCGGAAAAACGGCTGTTGCGGCGGCTGTAATCTACAACGTTGTAAAAAACGGCATGCAGGCGGCTCTCATGGCTCCGACAGAGGTACTTGCACGCCAGCACAAGCAAACATTTGACGTTTTTTTCGACGGCACCGATATAAGAACCGAAATTTTGACCGGTTCGACACCGGCAAAAGAAAAGGAAAGAATTAAACAAGGCCTTGCGGACGGAAGTATCGACGTAGTAATAGGCACGCACGCCGTAATTACGGAAAACGTAACTTTCAAGGCACTCGGACTTGCCGTTACGGACGAACAACACCGTTTCGGAGTCCGTCAGCGCACATCGCTCGGAGAAAAAGGAACAAATCCTCACGTGCTCGTGATGAGCGCAACACCTATCCCGCGCACGCTCTCGCTTGTTATGTACGGCGACCTTGACATAAGCGTGCTCGACGAAAAACCGGCAGGACGCAAGGAAATAAAGACTGTCCGCATAACTTCCGACAAACGAAACGGAATG
This sequence comes from bacterium, assembly GCA_963657065.1. Lineage (GTDB taxonomy): Bacteria > Bacillota > Clostridia > Oscillospirales > Acutalibacteraceae > RUG806. The sequence goes on along the minus strand of CAVKLD010000105.1, from coordinate 2,112 downwards.
TTTGACTTCATAAAGAGAGAGCTTGACGCGGGACGGCAATGCTACATCGTGTGTCCGCTCGCCGAAGAAAGTACGGACGGTAACATGCATTCCGACGAAACGGAGCAAAAAACGACGTCGCTCGCGTCCGCGGAAAAATATTACCGTGAGATTTCGAACGGAGAATTCAAGGATTACAAAACCGCACTGCTGCACGGCAAAATGACGCCGAAGAAAAAGGACGGGATAATGTCGCGGTTTGCGTCTGGAGAAATCGGTCTGCTTGTCTGCACGGTGGTCGTCGAGGTAGGTATAGACGTGCCGAACGCCACAGTAATGGCAGTGGAAAACGCGGAACGTTTCGGGCTTTCGCAGCTTCACCAACTTCGCGGTCGGTGCGGCAGAGGCAGCGCAAACAGCTATTGCATACTCGTAAGTGATTCAACCGGCGAAACCGCCGAAAAGCGGTTTGACATAATGCGAAAGACAAATGACGGTTTTTTGATAGCGGAAGAGGATTTGAAGATTCGCGGTCCGGGCGACTTTTTCGGCGAACGGCAAAGCGGTATTCCCGAGATGAAAATAGCGGACCTGATGACCGATTCGCGAATACTGTATGCGGCGAAAAAAGAGGCAGACGAAATTTTAGCGTCAGATCCGTCGCTTTTGTCACCCGAACACGCATTGATAAAACGTGAAGTCCAAAAACTTTTTGCAAACATAAACTGAACGGAGAAATACCATGCTCGACAACGAAATTAAAAACGCAAAATGGATTAAAGCACCGCGATACAGAAAAGATGCGGCAATTGTTTTTTTCAAAAGATTTTCGGCGGACACCGAAAAAATAAAGAAGGCGACTGTTACGGTAACGTCGCGCGGAGTTTTTGTCGGTACGCTCAACGGCAAACGCATTGGCACAGACATTCTGACTCCCGGCTGGACAGATTATTACAAACGGCTGCAATTTTTCACATATGACATTACATCCGACATATCGTCGCTTAACAATATTTCGTTTGCCGTCGGCAAAGGATGGTTTTTTCACAACTGGTACGACATCGGCTCGGCTTGTGTAAAAACCGATGAACCCGCGTTAATCGCGGTAATTTCAATCGTTTACGACGACGGAAGAACCGAAAGTATCCGCACCGACAATACATGGTTCGTGAGAGAAACAAACGTAAGATACAACAACATCTACAACGGCGAAACGATTGATTTTACGTACGTTCCGAAATGTTTCGTCAAGGCAAAGGAATTTTCATATCCGACAGATATACTCATTCCCGCCGAGGGACTGCGGGTAAAAGAAGCGGAGCGTTTTGTCGGACGGGAACTTATTGTCACGCCGAAAGGCGAAACCGTAATCGATTTCGGTCAGGAAATAACGGGGTACATCACGTTTAAGGTCAGGGGCAGATGCGGCGATGTAATCAAAATACGTCATTTTGAAATGCTTGATGCTGACGGCAACGTCTACACCGAGAACTATCGTTCAGCAAAAGCAACTCTCACTGTCATGTGCGACGGCGAAGAACACACGGTAAAACCCGAATTTACGTTCTATGGATTCCGTTACATTGCCGTTGAAGGCATAAACACACCGTCGGCATCCGATTTCACCGCAATAGCTGTATATTCCGACATGAAGAAAACGGGGAACATATCCACTTCGTCGGAGCTTCTCAACAAGCTGTTTTCAAATATCCTGTGGGGTCAGCGCGGCAATTTCCTCGATGTGCCCACCGACTGCCCGCAGCGCGACGAGAGATTCGGCTGGACAGGCGACGCGCAGGTATTTTGCAAAACGGCGAGTTATAATTTCAATGTGTATGAATTCTTCCGCAAATGGTGCGGCGATCTTCGTTCCTCTCAGCGGCAGGACGGCAGCATACCGAGTTTTGTCCCCTGCCGATACAATGAAGGCGGCGGCTCTGCCGCATGGGCGGATGCATGCGTAATAATTCCGTGGCAGATGTATCTTACTTACGGCAAAAAACAGATATTAAGCGAAAACATTGATATGATGCAGCGTTGGATTGACTGCATGATGAGTAAGGCACAAAAAAAGGACGTCGGAGAAAATTTCAAAAAGAACCGTAATATCTATCTTCACAACAACAGTTGGCA
>CAVKLD010000104.1:0-4137 GCA_963657065.1 bacterium | reverse complement strand
ATCCCTTGTAGTACTGCGTGACCACCGAATCACCGCTCTTAAAAAGCGGGACATATTCGTCGACCGGTTTGTCGCATATAACGACACCCGCCGCATGCATACCCGTGTTTCGCGGCATTCCTTCGATTTTTATCGAAGTGTCAATGACTTTTTTTATCATTTCGCTGCCGTCATACATTTTTTTCAGCTCCTGATTTGTTTCAAGAGCCTTTTGTATGGTCATACCGAGTTCCTGTGGTATTTCTTTGGTTACTGCGGCAACCTCCGCAACAGACATGCCGAGCACCTTGCCGACGTCGCGCACAGCTCCTTTTGCCGCAAGCGTACCGAATGTCGCTATCTGCGACACATGATCCGCGCCATATCTGCGGACAACGTATTCAATAACTTCCTGACGACGCTCGTAACAGAAGTCAATGTCGAAGTCGGGCATGCTCACGCGCTCCGGGTTAAGAAAACGTTCGAACAGCAGAGAATAACGCATCGGGTCAATATCTGTTATCCCACACGTGAACGCCGCTATGCTGCCTGCGCCCGAACCTCGCCCGGGTCCCACCGGAATACCGACGGATTTTGCGTAATTAATATAGTCCCACACAATCAGGAAATAGTCAATAAATCCCATTTGGTTAATTATGCCGAGTTCGTAATTCAGACGATCCATGTACTCCTGCGGGTAGCCTTCACCGTAGCGTTTGACCATACCGTCGTAGCACATGTCACGGAAAAACTCAAAGTGATCCTGATTATTCGGCACTTGGAAAAACGGAAGTTTTGTATCGCCGAACGTAAATCCGACGTGACACCGCTCGGCAATTTTATTCGTGTTTGTCACAGCTTCCGGGACTTCCGGGAACAGAGATGCCATTTCGTCGCCGGATTTGACATAAAATTCCTCCGTGGAAAATCCCATGCCGGTGTCTTCGTTTATTGTATGCTTCGTCGCGATGCAAACAAGTATCTTCTGAATTTCGGCGTCTTCCTTACATATGTAATGCGCGTCGTTCGTCACAACAAGCGGTATGTCAAGCTCATGCGCCAGCTTTATTATCTGCGGATTCGTCCTCTTTTGTTCATCAAGACCGTGATCCTGAATTTCGAGAAAGTAGTTGTCCTTGCCGAATATGCCCTGATACCACAGTGCGGTTTGCTTGGCTTTCTCGTAGTCATTGTTTAAAAACGCCTGCGGAATTTCACCTGCAAGACAAGCGGACAGACAAATAAGCCCCTCGTGATATTTTTCGAGAAGCTCTTTATCGACTCTCGGTTTTGTATAAAAACCTTCCGTCCACGCACGTGACACCATCTTTATAAGATTATGGTATCCCGTTTCGTTTTCGCACAGCAATACAAGGTGATAACGTTCACTGTCAAGTCCGTGCACCTTATCAAAACGCGTCCGCTGCGCGACATATACCTCACATCCGATTATTCCGTTTATGCCTTCATCCTTGCACGCCTTGTAGAAATCCACCGCGCCGTACATAACGCCGTGATCCGTCATGGCGATTGATTTCATTCCAAGCTCTTTTACACGCTTGATAAGCGGTTTGATTCTGCACGCACCGTCGAGAAGAGAATACTCGGTATGGATATGTAAATGGGTAAATTCTGTCATTTTATACTGTCCTTATGTAAAGCATTTTGCTTTTTTGTGTAAAGTATTTTACTTTACGGAAAGGCGGATATTTTTCAGTCTTTTCATGACATTGTTTTCGCCTTTTCCGAAGTAGTCATGAAGAATTTTATATTCTTCGAAAAGTTTACTGTAAAGTTCAACGTTTTCAGCGATGGGGTTATATGTAAAGTCCATAACTTTACCGATTTTTGACGCAGCCGTATAAACATCGTCAAACCCGCCGCGTTCCCTGCCTGCGGCAACAGCACCGAAAATCGCCGAGCCGAGCGCACCGCCCTCGTCGCTCCCCGCAACTTTAATCGGAAGATTAAGAACATCCGCATATATCTGCATCGTCATAGGATCTTTTTTCGCGATTCCGCCGGCGGCATAAAACTCATTTACCGGCACACCGTATTCACGGAACGTTTCGACGATAATCCTCGTTCCGAACGCTGTCGCCTCAATAAGTGCGCGATATATTTCCTCCGGTTTCGTTGCAAGGGTCATACCGAGAATCATTCCTGTAAGATTGCCGTCAACAAGCACGGAACGGTTTCCGTTCCACCAGTCAAGCGCAAGCAGTCCGCTCTCGCCCGGTTTATATTTTTCCGCCTTTGAGCGCAGAAGTTTATGAATATTTATATTCTTCCGCTTTGCTTCTTCAAAATATGATGCGGGAAGACAGTTTTCGATAAACCAGCTGAAATGGTCACCGACACATGCCTGTCCTGCCTCATATCCGAAAAAACCCGGAAGTATTCCGTCTTCAACAACTCCCCCAATGCCCGGCACCTGCTTATACTCTTTTGAAAGAAGCATGTGGCAGGTGGAAGTACCCATAATAGCGAGCATTTTACCCGGTTCGGCAATCCCCACGGCAGGTACAAAAACGTGCGCATCAATTATACCGTATGCAACCGCAGTGCCCTTGCGAAGTCCGAGTTTTTCTGCTGCCGTTTCGGTCAATTCTCCCGCCTTTGTGCCCGATGCACCAATGTTTTCGGACAATTTGTCACGCACCGTGTTTTCAAGACGCGGATCGAGAGCCTTGAAGAATTCTTTCGACGGAAAACCGGTTTTTTTGTTCCATGTTTCCTTATATCCGGCACAGCAGGAATTCCTGACCTCATGACCGCACATTTGCCACACTATCCAATCGGCAGCCTCGATAAATGTGTCAGCGGCATCGAATATCTCAGGAGATTCGTCGAGAACTTGCCATATTTTCGGAATTGCCCACTCCGACGAAATCTTTCCGCCGTAATCACCGAGCCATTTTTCATTTCGAGCCGCCGCAATCTCATTTATTCTTGTTGCATATTTTTGAGCTGCATGATGTTTCCAAAGTTTGACATAGGCGTTGGGTTCACGTTCAAACTCGGGCAAAAAGCAAAGAGGCGTTCCGTCTTTTTTACAAGGCAGAATGGTGCATGCCGTAAAATCAACGCCGATTCCGACAACATCGTCAGGGGTTACGCCTGATTTCCGTACAACGTCCTGCACAACGGTAAAAAGCACATCCAGATAGTCCTGTGGATGCTGCAGCGCCCAGTCAAGTCCGAGCTTTTCGCCTGTCGGAAGTGCTTCCGACATCACTCCGTGCGGGTAGTCAAGCGATGATGAACAAATTTCCTCGCCACTTTTGATATCAACAATCAATGCTCTGCCGGATAAGGTGCCGAAATCTATACCTATGGAATATTTGGACATTTTTCTGCCTCTTTTCATTTTACACATCTTATACATCTATACTACTTTATTTTGTACCATTATGTTGCTTTACACTATTACATTACTTTGCGTAATCGGATTGCGCGCTTTTACATAAAGCGTCGAGTAAATGTGGTATATTACAAATCCCGGACGCGATGCGGGTGGTTTTTTGATATTGCGAATTTTTGTGCAGTCTACTTCAACAGTTCCGCGTTCACGAACCGAAGAAAACCACGCCGCAGTCATAGCCGCAAACTCAATGTCTTCTTTTTGCGGTTCGACATTTGGACACATCAACACAACATGCGAGCCTGGTGCTTTCTGCGCATGAAACCAGATGTCGTTTTTATTCGCCGTTCTAAAAGTCAAATTATCATTTTGAATATTATTTCTACCTACGTAAACCTTAAAACCGTTGGGCGAAATAAATTCGAGCGGCTTCACGGGCGCATTTTTTTTATTTTTCATGCCCGTTTTGCTTTTCATAAATCCCGAAGCGGAAAGTTCGGCGCGAATTTCGTTTAATTCGCGTTCACCTTCGGCGCGGGACAGTTCGTCACGCACTGTTGCAAGATATTCCAAATCCTTCAGAGCATTTTCGATTTGTTCCGACAAAACTTTTTTAGCCGTTTGAGCTTTTCTGTACTCCTTATAGTACCTTTGAGCGTTTTGAGCAGGCGAAAGATGCGCCTGCGCGGGTACTTTTTTTATTTTGTAATCGTCGTAATAATCGGCGACCTCATAAACTGTATCACCTTTTGTCAGCGAATAGAGATTCGCATTTATAAGCTCCGCATAAATCC
>CAVKLD010000103.1:0-4202 GCA_963657065.1 bacterium | reverse complement strand
TTCATTTGTAAACGAAACACCGTTTTGCTATCCGGGTACGCGCATTACAGAAAGGGCAGCCGCTTGGATAAAAGAATTGTCAATATGTTTTAAAAAACAGCCTTTCTGTCATTAAATATTCAAAACGGCAGATATCAATTCGGTGGTAACTTGTTTTCCGTTTTTGTGCAATTGTCACATTTTGCATGTATTATCAAATCATAATCTTCTATTTCACGTTTTAACCCTTCAGCCATTGCAGTGCGAACCGAGGGAAGATCAAGGTCATATATACGTTCGCAGCATGTACAGATGAGATGTTCGTGCGGGCGAATGCTTTTATCAAAAACGTCAGGTTTTCCCACTCTTGAAATGCGCTTTATTTCCCGACAATCAACAAGCGCATTCAAATTATTGTAAACGGTAGCTACCGCAATTCCGGGAAAGTCTTTTCTTGCCAGTTCAAATATTTCTTCCGCGGTGAAGTGTCCGATATTTTCCCGAACGACACGAAGTATACACTCACGTTGTTTTGTCACTGTTCGACTCCCCTTTCGATTAGTTGTCTTAAATTTCCGTAAACCCGGCATCGGTAAAATAGTCAATCACTTTGAATTTTTGATGAAAACAGTTCTGCAGATAAAGCTGCGTTAAACGCGACACGGCATTCAGCACGTCGTTTTCGGCGGTAAAAGCAAAAACGGACGAAAATTTTGAAAAAACAATATGCCGCATGACAGCGACTCCTGCGCAAGCAAGCGACGGCAACGCCCTGTCCTTTCCGCACGCTCCGCAAAAAAGTTTGCCGGTTGCGCAATCAAAATACATCTCGTCGGTTGCATACTCGCCGCACTCATCACAACCGACGAGCATCGGAGCATATCCCGCAATACAGGCAAAACGAAGTTCGAATACGGTTTTTATCTGCAAGCAAGGTTTTTTGCATCCGCAAAGAAAATAAATGCTGTTCAGGAACAGACGCAGATATTCTTCTTCGGAAGTGTTTTCCACTATACATTTCAGTACAACTTCACAAAAATACTGCGCAAGAGTGAGAGTTTCAAAATCGGTGCGCAAGTCAAAAAAATTTTCCGAAATAACGGCTTCAGAAACGGTACAGACATCTCTGTTTTCAAAAAAAGTAAAAGAACCGTATGAAAATTGCGATACCGCACCGTGCAAACGGCTTTTTGTGTTCCTTACCCCTTTTGCGAATGCCCGAATCACGCCGCGGTTGCGCGTAAGTATCCACGCTATAATATCAGCTTCTCCGGTAGCGGACGTTTTTACGACAATTCCGTCAACTGTAAAACGTTCCATCAATCCAACCCGAAATTATGAATAAGTCCTTCACGGTTTCGCCAGTCCTCTTTTACTTTGACCCAACATTTCAAATTGACGCGGCAATCAAAAAAACGCTCAAGCTCCTTGCGCGCAGAAGTTGAAATTCGCTTCAACATCTCTCCGCCTTTGCCGACAACAATCCCCTTGTGACTTTCCTTTTCGCAGTATATTGTTGCATCGATATCGAGAATGTCACTGTCGGGACGTTCCTTGAAGCTCTCTATTGCAACGGCAATGCCGTGCGGAATTTCCTTGTCGATATACCTTAATATTTTTTCGCGGATGTATTCGGCGGCGATTACTTTTTCCGGCTGATCCGTCAAAGTGTCATCCGGGAAAAGATGTTCCGACGGGAAAGCAAGCGTTTTCAATTCATTAAGAAGTTCATCAAGACCGTTGCCGTCATGCGCCGATACGGGAACTATTGCCCTAAAATCGTATATTGATGCAAATTCGGCAATACGGGCAAGGAGTACTTCTTTATTTTCGACCGTATCAATTTTATTTATGGCAAGAACGGCGGGCATCTCCGCTTTTTTCATTTTCTTTATGAGAGTTAACTCTGCATCTCTGATTTCACCATCGGGTTCAACAACAAGAAGGCACGCATCCACATCGTTTATCCCCTCGCCGACCGCACGCACCATGTTTTCACCGAGTTTGTTCTTCGGTTTATGATACCCCGGTGTATCGGTAAACACAAGCTGCACCGCGCCGTCAGTCAGAACACCCATAATTCGTGTGCGCGTTGTCTGCGGTTTCGGCGAAACTATAGCAACCTTTTCACCCAAAAATCTGTTAAGAAGCGATGATTTTCCGACGTTCGGGCAACCCACAATCGCAATAAATGCGGTTTTCGATTCCTGTTTCTGCATTTTTTATTCCTCATCAAGATAATAGCTGCCGTTCCTTTTCAGTCCGAGCTGAGTTAAAACGGTTTCTTCTTTTTCTCTCATGCGTACTGCTTCAAGTCCACCGTTGACATGGTCGTAACCGAGAAGATGAAGCATTGAATGAACCGTCAAAAAAGCAATTTCACGCTCAAGGGAATGACCGTATTCACTTGCCTGCTCCATTGCTTTTTGAACGGAAATCACTATATCGCCGAGCATATATGCGCCGCTTGCGGGGTTTACGTCATATTCGCCGTTTTGACCGAGAGGGAACGAAAGAACATCCGTTTCTTTGTCTATGCTGCGATATTGAGCGTTAAGTTCCTTTATTTGTTCATTGTCGACGAAACGTACGCTTATTTCCGCCGAGCCTTCGAACTTTTCCATCAGCAAAACCGCATGGCAGCAACGCCTGATAAGCAGGCGCGTGCCGGACGGCACTTTGACCGTATTTTGATCATCTGTAATAATAACTTTAATTTTGTCAGCCATGTATAATTACCTCATTCCGCAATAAACGGTTATCACTTTTTGATCTTATTATTATTTCTTTCGCCGTATTTTTCGTAAGCCTTGATGATATCCTGTACAAGACGGTGACGAACAACGTCTTTTTCCGTAAAACGCACCGTTGCGATATCCGGAATATCTTTCAGTATTTTGACGGCTTCTTTCAATCCCGACTTTTTGCCGTCGGGCAAATCTATCTGAGTTATGTCGCCGGTTACGACAATCTTCGAATTGAATCCGAGCCGCGTAAGAAACATTTTCATCTGTTCCGGGGTCGTATTTTGCGCCTCATCAAGAATTATAAAGCTGTCGTCCAGAGTGCGCCCGCGCATATAGGCAAGGGGCGCGACTTCAATACTTCCTTTTTCGTGGCACTTTTGAAAATTATCCGCTCCGAGCATATCAAAAAGCGCATCGTAAAGAGGACGAAGATACGGGTCGACTTTTTGCTGCAAATCGCCGGGCAAAAATCCGAGTTTTTCACCCGCTTCAACTGCGGGTCGTGTCAAAATTATTCTGGACACTTCTTTTGCTCTGAATGCTTTTACCGCCATTGCAACCGCAAGGTATGTTTTCCCCGTACCGGCGGGACCGACCCCGAAAACAATTGTGTTTCCGTTAATCATATCGATGTATTTTTTTTGACCGAGAGTTTTAGGTTTTACGGGCTTGCCGCTCATTGTAATGCAGATGCAGTCAGACGCCAGCGTTGATATCCTATCATCCGTCCCCTCATTTACAAGCGATATACAATACCTCACGTTTTGCTCGTTGAGCTGCTCGCCTTTGTTAAGAAGCATTATAAGACCCTCCGCCGCTTTTGCGGCAAGAGCGACTTTTTCGGGTTCACCGCAAATTTTCATTGAATCGCCGCGGTTAACAACGGTCACACCGTATTCTTTTTCTATAATGCTTATATTCTCATCAAAATTCCCAAACAGGCTTATTGCCTGCTCCATGCGATCCAAATTCAGTGTATATTCGTACATGTTTTCTCCTTATTGCGTAACGGCATCGATAATTGCGGAGTATAGCTTTTGCGGATCATCGCAGAACTTTTCACACACCGCGTTCGCCTGCAGTTTGTCCGCCGTATAGAGAATCGTCTTCATCATAACGGTATCGCCGTCCATCAGGCTCAAAACCGCCTGATAACCACTGTCAATTTTTTCCGTATCGGCGTGCGTGTACCTCATTCTTTTTTCTTTTTTTGCAAAACTGATAGTTGCATTTACGACTTTGTCGCGAATGTACAATGGCACATCGGTTTCGAGTTTCGATGCAATCGATGCCCCTTTTTCGGAAAGACTGTAGTAAAAATCATCTTCTTCTTTTGTTTCTGTTATCATGTCGTTGGCGCAAAGAACCGATAAAGCCTCGTTAACTTCAAAAAAGTTCACCAGTTCCGTGGACAGAAGAGCTTCATTTAATGCCTTTTTCGATATCGGCGCATCAAGCACCGACAGTACATAGCAG
>CAVKLD010000102.1:0-4343 GCA_963657065.1 bacterium | reverse complement strand
CACGGTGGTGTGAGAGGTCGGCTACTCAACTAATGGGTAGCCTCCTACTCGATTGGTATAATTGATTTATGGAAAACAATAAATACAAACAAACATATAATACACCCTACCAATTAAAATTACCACTGGAAATTGAAAAAATGATAGAAATTTCTGACCCGGTATAACAAGAACAACGGCTTGCCGCCTGATAAAAACTAAAAAGTTTTCAATATGACTGACGAAAACTCGTCGGCTTTGGTTATTGTATCTTAAAAGCCGGATTTTTCAACATCTCAACACTTCAACACAAAAAAGTCATCCGAGACTCGTAATTAATCGAATCTCGGATTTTTTCGACTGTTTTTTTACAGTCCCTTTGCGGAATACCGATTACAGAGAAAGTAAGGAAAGGACAAGGACGGGAGTACAAAAACAGTATTCCGGAAAGGCGTTTAAGGCACTCACCTTTCATTGATAAGACAATACGTGATTGCGGATTGTTGCATTGAAAACAAAAAAATTCATAATTTTTTTCGCTGATGAATAGAATTTATTGCGGATGGGGCAAGGGTAATGATTTTCCGAAAGAAAACCGACGCGCTTTAACGTCGAACCCATGCCGCCATTAACTGAAAGATTAGCGAGAATTCTTGAGGTGGGAAAAATGTTTCGTGTTCACCGATTAGCGAAAACAGCAATCGTTCTTTTGACAGCCGTTATATTCGCCTCTGCGGCGTCGTTTGCGGGGCGAACGGAACCGGTGTCGGCAGACGGCGTGTCATACAAAGTTCCCGTGTTGATGTATCACAGCGTTTGCAGGAACAGCCGCGTTCATTCTGATTATCTGATTTCGCCGGAAAAATTCGAAGAGGACATACGTTACCTGAAAGCAAACGGATACACCGCCGTTTTTACCGAAGATATTGTAAATTTTGTCACAAACGATGCGCTGCTGCCCGAAAAAAGCGTGCTGATAACGCTTGACGACGGCTTTTACAATAACCTCTCGAATGTTCTGCCCGTTTTGAAGAAATACAATTTCAAAGCGACGGTCAGTGTTGTCGGCAGTTACAGTGCGAAGTTCTCGGAAAACAAAGACAAGAATCCGGCATATGCGTACCTTGCGTGGGAGGATATTTCCGCTCTTGCGTTTTCGGGGTATGTTGAAATCGGCAGTCATACCTACGATATGCATGCGCTCGGAACTCGGCGCGGGTGCAAGATACAAAAAGGGGAGTCTTCGGAAGGATATAAGTTGCTGCTGAAAGAGGATTTGACGCGCTTGCAAAACGCTCTGAGTGAAAAGTGCGGCATCGTACCGCGTGTTTTTGCATATCCGTTCGGTGAGTTTTGCGATGAGGCACGCGATGTGCTGTCGGATCTGGGTTTTTGCGCCGCGTTCACTTGCCGTGAAAAAATAAATGTTGTGACTCGAAACACAGATTTGTTTCAGTTGTGCCGTATCAACCGCGCAGGTCATTTGTCAACGGAAGAGTTTATGTCAAAATGGAAAATATAACGCATAGACGATTTTGCGGACGATTGCTGCCAACTTACGAAAGATACTTCGTCGATCGGTGCAGTAACAACGGGAGTCGACACACTGCGACCCCCGTTGTTTTTTTTCGGCAATCAGGCGGTAATGTCGCCGAAACCTTTCGCGCCGAAAATTTTGTAGATTATATCATTATTCTTTTTGAGAATTTCCGTGAGAATTTTGTCTGTTTTCGAGGGTTCGGGTTCAGCCGTGTAAACACCGATATCGACGAGCATGGAGTAGAACCGCGCAAGAAGCGCGTCATCCGATTCGGGATTGTTGACGGTGTTTTCTGTCATTGCCATGACTTCATCATAAAGCGACTGCTGCTCGGCGGTAAGCGTGTATCCGTTGTCGCTGCAGTATTTTTCAAGATCCGGAATCCAGCTTCTTTTAAGGCTCTTAAGATTTCGCGCGAGGTTGAACTGCGGGTAGTAGATACCGTCCTCTTCGAGGTTGTCGCAGTCGGCGACACTCTTTATTTTGCCGAGGGCGATGTCAATAGCGACCGAAATGGCGGTATTGTTGTATTCAAGCTCATGTTTCTGACCGAAGAAGAACCATGTTCTGTCGGGATAATATGTCGTCGAGATATCGAGAGTTTTATCCGGGGACAGGCGTCTTCCGTCGCCGTCCGCAAACGTTTCGTTGTATGCGACGAACGATGTGCCGGGTGCAGTGGACGAAATGTTGATTATTTCGTCGGAGTTCGTAAGTTGTGCATGTTTCATGAATCCGAAAACCTCGTAGTCGGAAGTTACCGCGCCGTAGGGAAGACCGTAACCGGCTATGAATGACACAGGGATGCCCTGTTCGTCCAGATCCGCAAGACGCTGCTTTAGAGTGCTCTGAGCTTCATGATACGCGTCCGCTTCTTTGAGAACGGCTTCGGATTTTATCATTGGGCGTATTTCATCGTATGAGTAATCCGGTATAAGAGCAAGCAGCGACGGAGCGTCGAGAACTACAGTTTCGCACAGAATGCCCACTGCCTGGTCGATAAATCCGCGAAGTCCCGCTTTGGGGAAAAGCCTGAGAAGGACATTTACAACGTAGCCCCACGGCGCACCGACAAGATCGCCTATGATTCCGTTGTAGAAAAGGTCAGCGGAGTTGTCCGCGTAGTCTTTTTTGAGAAGATCCGCAACGACGTCGCTGCCGTTCCAGCATCCGACTATGGACACGATACGTCTTACGTGATTGTCCGCCTGTTGAGGATACGCGGCAAGATACGCGCTTACGACAGACGCGCCCATCGACATCGGAACAAGCACGACATCCTTTGCGCCTACATTGTTCGTTTCAATTACGGTTTCGATGAATTTGTGAAGTCCCTCGACATTTTGCGAAGTGTACGAAAATGCGCAGTAGTTGTAGCAGTAGAGGTAGTCTTCATATCTTGCGCCGAGACGTTCTTCGGCTATTTCCGCGCAGGGAATAGAACCGTAGAATCTGTCTTTCGCTTCGCTTTCAAATTCGCCTTTTTCATTGATTATTCCGGGATACTCCGAAACGGGTATTGTGTAACGGGGCGTTACCACTCTGCTGTCGCATTTACCGTTTTTGTCGACGATATTGTAAGAAAACATGTTTTGAATGAGCGTTCTCACATCCTCGTCCTTTATCATATTCTTTCTCGTGAATACGGAGAGGAAAAGTCCGCCGACCATTTTGAGAATGGATTTGATACTTGATTTCTGCTTGAGAGCCGCGGCAATCTCGTTTGAAAACAGATTCCAACGACCCGAATATTTCCGCTGAGCAATGAGCGGAGCGTAATTTTCGTAGTCCTGAAGCGTGCCCGATTCAAAAGCGTCTTCCGCGGTATACGACTCATCAAAGAGATACGAAAACGATTGGCCTATTCCGGTGACGAACAGAATAATGCTGTTTTTGCCCTCGGCAAATGCACTCTCGAGTGTATCTGCTGTTTTTACAACGGGTTCTTCCGCGTCGTTTCGGGTTGTTTCCGCTGATGCCGGTACGACCGTCGCCGGTATAAGTATTGCGGCGCAGAGTATAAGTGCAATAACTTTTTTCATTGTAACTTCCTCCGATTGTATTCCAATGTTTGTAAAGTAATATGCTCAATTTGGCGTCGATTCCATTTTACCATATAACTAAATTTTATGCAACAACAAAAAAATTGTGTTTTATGGTGCGCAGCACACAAAAAAAACAGTATCGGCAGATGCGTTTTTACAAATAGCACGGAACAATTCTTCAATTTGAAAACATTAAAAAAATATTTTTTGAAAAGTCAAAAAAACACTTGCTTTTTCATTTGCCATAGCGTATAATGATAAAGCACTCGGAAGTGCACATATCGCGGGATAGAGCAGTTGGTAGCTCGTCGGGCTCATAACCCGGAGGTCGTTGGTTCAAGTCCTTCTCCCGCAACCAGACAGGGCAGGCGCAAAACGCTTGCTCTTTTTTGTCGGGTTATGAGCCCGACGAGCAGCGAGGAGGGCTCATGCCCGGAGGGTGAGGCGGTAGTGAATGACAGTCCGGTGGACTGTCAGAGCCGCCGAACCGACCGCAGCATTTACTCCGCAGAGTAAATGCAAGACCGTTGGTTCAAGTCCTTCTCCCGCAACCAGACAGGGCAGGCGCAAAACGCTTGCTCTTTTTTGTCGGGTTATGAGCCCGACGAGCAGCGAGGAGGGCTCATGCCCGGAGGGTGAGGCGGTAGTGAATGACAGTCCGGTGGACTGTCAGAGCCGCCGAACCGACCGCAGCATTTACTCCGCAGAGTAAATGCAAGACCGTTTTGAGCCGATTATGCAGGGATATTTCGTTTCGCTTCGCTCCACTTCATATCCCT
>CAVKLD010000101.1:0-4574 GCA_963657065.1 bacterium | reverse complement strand
TAAGTTTATCAAATCTAAGGCTGTGCTTTTGACGGTTACTGTTACGGTAATTATGGCTCTGCTTCAGATATTGTTTGTTACGGTTCGCCCACACGCCTATATGTATTTCTCTCTGCTTCTTGGTTCTCACGCAAGGGATAAAATAATCGCCTTGCTGTTCATACTGCACATCCATAATCAAACCTCCAAAATTTATTGTAATCATATTGTAGCGTGATTTTAAGCAGATTGCAAATGTGCAGATTTTGAAAACGCAGAAAAAGGCTCTGACCTTTTACAGTCAAAGCCTTAATCTCCTCTTTACTATGCCCTATAAAGTTTCATTTATTGATTTTCAATTACTGCCTTATGTGGCGTTAGCAAAAAGCCGTTCCCGTTTTTTTGTATTCGTTTTTTCTGTATTTGATTCTATAACGATTATCTGAAAATATACGCAAACCACTCTTTAATTGCCTTAAAAAGTGCCTTGAGCCAGTCATACGGTGAGAAAATCGTTTCTTTTTTCACTTCCGCACCGCATGCATCGCATTTGCCGTCGCCGTTTTTATCGGCATGGTCAAGCACGGAAACGGTTTTGGTATCATAACCGCCGCAGCGTGAACAGACGCGCTGCATAAGTCCCTCTTCGGTGCATGTGGCTTCCTTTACGGTGTCCCATGTTCCGTAAATGTGACCGAGAGAATCAACATAGCTGTCGTAGTAATAATTACCGCACTTGCCGCAGGTGTAAAGCGTATAACCGCGCGTGGCACAACCGGGTGCAACGACCGTTGCGGTGTATTCATGAGCACACTCGTCGCTGTCCTCGGCAAAAGCGAACACCGCGAGAGGGCACATAAGCAGGCAAACGCAAAGAAATACCGACAATACTTTTTTCATTTGAAACGCCTCCGTTTTTATTTTTTTGCTGACACGGGCATTCGGACGCAATCGCGGCAATCCGAATTCCCGCCTGCATTTATATTATCACATGACTTCAAAATAGTCAAGCGGCATCACACGCTTTCGATGAACCTGTCAAATGCGGCGCGTCCATCGTCGGTGCGTTTGTATACGCCGGCGTGCTCCAAAACCGTTTCGAACACCTTTCCGACTTCGCGTTTTACCGTGTCGGACACATTTTCGGCGGTCAGCGTGTCGCCGTACTCCGTCCTTATCGCATTTGCCCAATCGGCATGTTTTGCGGTGAGTTCGTCATCAAAAGCAGAACCGTCAAGCAGCTTTTCCTCAACCGCTTTAAGCTCTTTGTCAAGACGCGCCGGGAGAACCGCAAGCCCCATCACTTCAATAAGACCTATATTTTCTTTCTTTATGTGATGCAATTCCGCATGCGGGTGGAACACACCGAGCGGATGCTCATCCGTCGTGATGTTGTTGCGCAGCACGAGGTCAAGTTCAAATTTTTCGCCCCTGCGTCTGGCGATAGGCGTCACCGTATTATGTTTTACGCCCTCGGTTTCGGCAAAGACAAAGGCGGACGCATCCGAATAACCGCGCCATGCGGTGAGAATTTTATCCGCCAATTCAACGAGCGCGTCGGTATTCGCCGAAGACAATCGTATCGTGGACATCGGCCATGCGACAATACCTGCATCTACATTGTCAAAGCCGTCAAAATGAAGTTTTTTCTCGATTGGTGCACGCTCCATCGGAAATTCGTAATGACCGCCCTGAAAATGTTCGTGACTCAGAATAGAGCCGCCGACGATCGGCAAATCGGCATTCGAACCGACAAAATAATGCGGGAATTTTTCAACAAAACTCAGAAGTTTTGCAAAAGCCGACCGGTCAATTTTCATCGGAGTGTGATCGGAATTGAAAACGATGCAGTGCTCGTTATAGTAAACATACGGCGAATACTGCATAAACCAGTCCGCACCGCAAATCGAAACGGGCATCACACGGTGATTTTGACGTGCGGGGAAATCGAGCCGCCCCGCGTACCCTTCGCTTTCGCGGCACAGCATGCATTTGGGATATCCGTTTTGCGGCATTTTTTTTGCCGCCGCTATCTCTTTCGGGTCTTTTTCGGGTTTCGACAAATTTACGGTTATGTCGAGGTCGCCGTATTTGCCGTTATATTTCCATTTAAGAATTTTCGCAATTCGGTCGGTACGGATATAATTTGTGTCACAGCTGAATGAATAGTACCAGTCGGTCGCCTTCCTGACATCTTCCGCCGCGAGTGCGGAAAAGTGACGCTGAACCTCCGACGGGCGTGGAGTCATCACGCCCATGACAGCCGTATCGAACAAATCACGGGAAGTGACCGTATCGGGAATAATCCCCTTTTCGACCGCGAAATCGCAGAGCGCGTCGAGAATTTCGCAAAGCGGCGCGGCGGTCGGCGACGCGGCGAAATCAATGCCGTCCTCATGCAGCAGACTTATGATTCCGTTGGCGCAATACACCTTATCCGCCTCCGTGATAAGTCCCTTACCGATGCCGTACAAAATAAGCGCGTTTACATATGAATCCATCATTTTATATGTCCCCCGTTTTCTGAATAATATAAGTATACCGCATTTGCGACGGAAGTTCAATAAACTCAACCGATAAAAAGCAAAAAATTCAAAAAACTGTTTACACCCCCGCAGAAATATACTACAATGAAAAAAGCCGGGCGGTAAGCCCCGGCGAGAAAAACAAACAAGCATTAAAAAGGACGGGAGTTATCTTATGCAATATGAGAACAACTGGCAATCTCTTAATTCACGCCCCGTGCCCGAGTGGTTCGGCGACGCAAAATTCGGTATTTTCATTCATTTCGGACTTTATTCGGTTCCCGCAATCACCACCACGGGACAGTACGCCGAGTGGTACATGATACAGCTGCAGGACGGCAACAAGACAGTAAAGGATTTTCACAACCGCGTATACGGCGAAAACTTCAAATATGAAGACTTTGTGTCGGGGTTCAAGTGCGAACTGTTCGATGCCGACAAATGGGCAAAACTGTTTGAGGACTCCGGTGCAAAATACATAAACATCACGTCGAAACACCACGACGGATTCTGCATGTGGAAAACGGACTACGCGTGGAACTGGAACAGCGTCGATGTCGGTCCGCACATAGATTTTCTGGCGGAACTTAAGCGTGCGCTTGCGAAAACGGACGTAAAATTCGGCGTTTATCACTCGGTATACGAGTGGTTTCATCCGCTCTACAAAAAAGATCCGGAGGAATACGCCGTCAAACACCTTATTCCGATGCTCAAGGAACTTATCACAAAATATGAGCCTGCGACACTGTTCACCGACGGCGAATGGGATCACGAGAGCAGCGTATGGCATTCAACCGAATTTCTGCAGTGGCTCTACAATGAAAGTCCCGTCAAAGACACAATTGTTCCGAACGACCGCTGGGGCAAGGAAACACGCGGCAGACTCGGCGGCAACTTCACGACGGAATACGGCACGATAGACGCAGGCAGAAGCATCGACGACGTGGAGCTTGACCGTCCGTTCGAGGAGTGCCGCGGCATAGGCAAAAGTTTCGGTCTTAACCGTCTTGAGGGCACGAATGATTATCTTTCGGCAAAAGAACTTATCGAAACTCTGTGCTCACTCGTGTCAAAAGGCGGCAATTTCCTGCTGAACGTCGGACCGGCTGCCGACGGAACAATCCCCGTCATAATGGAAGAACGTCTGTTGCAAATGGGCAAATGGCTTAAGGTAAACGGCGAGGCAATCTACGCAACACGCGTCTATACAAAGAATAAAACGGACGGCGTTTATTACACGCAGTCAAAGGACGGCTCAAAAATTTACGCAATATTGAATAAATTCCCATTCAACGATGTTACACTCACCGAGGTTCCCTATTCGCCCGACATTAAAGCGCGTCTTTTTGCGCACCCTGCACCTGTCACGGTGTCGGACGACAACGGAAAAGTCCGTCTTTCGTTCCCTGCAATAAACCCGGACGACATGAAGTGCGAATATCTTTACGCGGTAGAACTTACCAAATAACATAAAAAACGGCAGAAAAACAAAAAAAATCAAAAAAGACTGTATTCACCAAAGTCACGGCTCAGCGAAATACAGTCTTTTATCAAGCTGACGGTCGGCATGGGTTCGCCTCCCGTCAGCTTCTGCGGTTTTACAAAAGCATTGCTTCAAAAAAGTGAAGATGCACGGCAAAAAAAACACACTCGCCGCACAAAAAACGCCCTCTGATGAGAGCGTAACTTTGTGTGTTTTCTCTTACTTGAGAGCTGCTTTCGCCTGCTCGGTGAGAGCGGTGAATGCTGCGGGATCGGCAATTGCAATTTCCGACAGCATCTTTCTGTTGAGAGTAACACCGGCTTTTTTGAGTCCGTTCATAAATGTTGAATAATTCATGCCGTTAGCCTTGCAGCCTGCGGAAATACGGGCGATCCAAAGTCTTCTGAAATCTCTCTTTTTCTGCTTCCTGCCGATGTAGGCATAATTGCCGGATTTCATGACCGCCTGCTTAGCGGTTTTAAAAAGTGTGCTCTTTGAGCCGTAGTAGCCCTTCGCGAGCTTCAACGTTTTATTTCTTCTCTTGCGAGTCATTAACGCGCCTTTTATACGAGCCATTGTATATAACC
>CAVKLD010000100.1:0-4578 GCA_963657065.1 bacterium | reverse complement strand
GCGGTATACTGCGCCGTGTACGTCGTGCTCGACAAGCTCCATCCGCTGAAAGTGTAAGTGTATTCCGCGTCCGCTTCTCTCGCCGGGTCATTCGGCGCAGTCGGTGAAGCGCCCTGCTCGACTGTCTGCGTTTTAAGCGTCGTACCGTCCCAGTCCTTGTAAGTGTAGGTAATGTCGGGAATCGTATATACAACGAGCAGCTTTATCGTCGCCAAATCTATGTACTGAACTTTTGCCGCCCTGTTTGTGTACTCCGCGTATACCACAAGTCCCGAATTTGTTAACAAATTCAAATTCCCTTTCAGGCTGAAGCTTATGGTTGTCCACGAAGTGCCGAAGCCGTTTTCGCTTAAGGTTTCATCGCATAAATGCAAAAAAGAATGCTTATATTTTTTAAGGAATTTTTAATACAAATTTATACATAAAAGAATCTTTTAACGGAGTTTTATTAACGACAAACATGTTAAAAAATCTTTCTGTTTAAGGCGTTGCACGATTTTATTTTTTTTATTTTTCTGCAACGCGTTGACTGTTTTTCTGATTCATGTATAATTTCCTTGTGAAACACGCGCAGTCAGAACGGAGATTTCCTTGCTTGTCTTCGTCCATCCCCCCCCGGATTATACGGATTGCGGTGTGCATGACTCGGAGTTTCTGCCGTGTGAGGAGAACACCGGCGGAAGAACAGCGAGTAAAAATTCCTCCCAAGCGGAGAGCGGTGAAGGTTGCCTTGTAACCGTGTCTGCTTAAGGAGGACTTTTTTTATCAATACCAATTCGTTTTTTTACTAAAATAATATACTGTACAGAAAAGGACGGGAAACAACAATGAAAAACAACACCTACAGCGGAGTATTTTCTGGCGGCGTGGGACGCAGCGATTACCTGAAACTCATAGACGACAGCCTTTCGATGCTCCATGCGAATCCGCGTTTACCCTGCTTGCAGATGGTCTATAATTCGGAATGGGATACGTTTAAGGAAGGGTTTATATGGGGCAACGGCTTTTGGATGCAGAACAGCTACGGCTTTGCCTACGGCGCAATACCGTTTTTTAACGCTAAATGGCGTAAAATTCTTCAAAATTCGCTTGATCTCTTTTGGAACAGAATCGGAAACGGAAAACGCATCGGAACCGATAACGGCAAGCCGAGCAAACAGGCGTGCTTCAATGTCTGTGCTCCCGACGGTTCGCTTGGCGACTGCGTCCTTGAAGAGGGTATCGTCTACCGTCAGGGTGACGGACCGCACAACCTGTATGACTGGTTCTACGAAGCGACCGCATGCGGAATCCTGCTTGAGTGCGAACTGTTGATTTTCGAACGCGACGCGGATGCCATGCGCAAATACATACCGCTCATGCACAGATCTATGGAATTCATAGAGGGCGCACGTGCGGAAAACGGACTTTTTCTTGTAGGAGCGTCGGCAAACCTGCTTGCGCCGAGCTACGGCGGTTCGTTCGACGAATCGACAAAAACTCTCGGTAAAGCATATTTAACCGGTTTGTCGGTCACATACGGTGCTGCTCTGAAACGTTTTATTGAAATCGCGCGTTTTGTCGGTGACAGCGGACTTGAAGCTCTTTGCCGTGAGCGATATGAAAGAACACGTGATTCTCTGCCTTTGCTTCTTACGGACGAAGGGTATTTTGTTAAGAGCATGGATCCCGACGGAACTCTCCACGGTGTATACGGCGCAAAGAAACACGGATATCTTGAAGCAATCTGCAATGTCGACGCAGTCGCGCACGGTATGGTATCCCGGGAAGTTTCACAGAAAATATACCGTAAAATCGCCGAAGTCGACGGTATTCGTCCGACGGGCATTATCTGCAATAACTATCCCGCTCTTGATGATTCCGTTTTTCGCTATCTTGATCTTGACGAAATCCGCACAACGTATTTCCACCGTCCCGGCAACTGGGTGGACGGAGGATGCTGGTCAACGGTTGAGGGACGCGCCATCATTGCGTACCTTGAAATCGGGCATCCTGACGACGCGTTTCGCGCAGCTGATTATTACATGCGTTGGACAAAGGATTACCGTCAGGATCAGCCGTTGAGCCAATGGGGTTTTAACACCTGCAACACATGGCAGCAGGAAGATGAAGAACATGACGGACATGACAAAATCGGCAGACCGGTCAGTGTTGTTATCGATTCCTTTGCCACGGCAACATGCCTTATTCGAGGACTTTTTTCGTATACGCCGACTGCAGACGGACTTACCCTGCATGTGAATTTGCCTCGTGACATCGAGTACTATACACAGCATGATTTTGTGTATTTCGGCAGCCATGCGTTACGCGTTCGAGCGGCAACGGGCGATGCTGCACCGAAGGCGTATATTAACGGTGTTGAAGCGGGACGCGCCTGTGATTGCGGTGAATGCGGTGTGTTTATCCCCGAAAACGAGATGCGTGGAGATAATATCGATTTGTTTATCGATATGAGCGGCAACGGCTATCGTCCCGAAATTATTGAAGCTGTAGAAAGTCCAGTGTACGATGTTTCCGGCGTTCCCGATGACATATCCGATATATTTGAGGAGTTCCGCAATCGTGATGATGAATATTCACGGGATATTTGTGACATGGTGAGAGCCGCGGCGGAACGTCGCCGTATTCCGTTCGACGAGGAGAATTTCCGCCCGATGACTCCGGACAAAATCAAAACAATCATCAAACTGTATGATAATACTGTACGTGTTTTGGCGGGACACAAGCCGATTAACTGGTTATAATTGTGAATAAACATGCCCCTGCTCATTACGGACGAATCCGAAGTGAGCGGGGCATGCTGCATTAAATGGTAAACGTGCCGGTTATTCGGTATACAATATAAAGTGGTTTCTGTGAAAATCCAGAAGTCCGCTACTTTTCATTTTGGTGAGTTCGCGTGACATACCGCAGCGATCGACCGCAAGGTAGTCTGCAAGCTGCTGCCTCGAAAAAGGAATATCAAACTCATATTTTCCGCAGCGGTGCGCTTCGGCGGAAAGATATGACATCAGTTTCGCTTGTGTGGTGCGTTGGCTGATATCCGTCAGTTTCTCACTGAGATGCAGATTTTTTTCGGCAAGTTCATCGATGAGATTTCTGATTATACGGTTGTGATGCGCACATGCCGACGGGCATACATCGAGGATTTGCTTAACGCTCAAAAACAGCACCGTTGTTGGGGTTTCGGCTGCAACATCCACGTTCAGAGCAAAACCGGAAGCGCATGCGTAAGCCGTAGCAAATGTTTGTCCGGGAACTGTTCTTGATAAAATGTTGCGGTTGCCCCAAATATCATCTTGCATAATCAGTACGCTGCCGGACAGTACAAGACCTATCGAATCCGTTGTGTCACCGGCTCGCAGTAGAAATGCGTCTTTCGGAAAATCCGCTTTTTTTGGAGCAAGGCAGGTGAGGATGGAGTCGATTTCATCTTCAGAAATGCCCGAAAAAAGGTGTGCGGAGCAAAGGACGGGAAAATAATTTTTCATAAAAAACCTCTTTTGTTGCAAATTCAACAGACTTGTCAATTCAATAGTACTATAATACAAGTAGAAAAGCAAGGAGGATTTGCTATGAAAAGGAAAATTATTGAAATTAACAAGGAAAAATGTAACGGTTGCGGGGCATGTGCAGCAGCGTGTCACGAAGGTGCAATCGGCATGGTCGACGGAAAGGCGCAGTTGATGCGTGACGATTATTGCGACGGACTGGGCGATTGTTTGCCGGCATGTCCGACCGGCGCGATTACATTTGTCGAACGTGAAGCAGCGGCGTATGATGAAAATGCTGTTATTGAAAACAAACAGAAAAGGATGCAGGAAAAAATGAAAAAAGAGGGAATGACACTGCCGTGCGGTTGTCCGGGGACGCAGTCAAGAAAAATCGAACACGAAGAACAGATTGAAACAGATTTTTCATGCGAAAAATCAATCAGCAGATTGTCACAATGGCCCGTTCAGATAAAACTCGTCCCGGTGAACGCTCCGTATTTTGACGGCGCAAAACTGCTGATCGCCGCCGATTGTACTGCGTATGCGTATGCAGCATTTCACGAACGGTTTATAAAAGGACATATTACACTTGTAGGATGCCCCAAACTTGACAGCGTTGACTATTCCGAAAAATTGACGGCGATTATCAGCAACAACAACATTAAAAGCGTTACCGTTGTGCGCATGGAAGTTCCGTGCTGCGGAGGATTAGAACAAGCTGCAAAAACCGCACTGCAGCAGAGCGGAAAATTTATCCCGTGGCAGGTGGTTACGATATCAACCGACGGAAAAATACTTGATTGAACATTATGCATCAAAGTTGAAAAGTTTACGCTGTTTGTAGTTGCATGAAGCGTAGATTCTTTTTGCTTGGTGATGTTGCACGCGAGCCACTGGCTGAAAAAATTACTTCAAAAAAAAGATATTGACAAATTCTGTGCATAATGATAAAATACGAAGCGTGGAGTTGAGATTGAAATTTTTTAGAAGAAATGAGTTGACAAAAAAAGTGGAACGTGCGATAATTTTAACAGACAGACAGACAGACAGACAGACAGACAGACAGACAGACAGACAGACAGAC
>CAVKLD010000099.1:0-4633 GCA_963657065.1 bacterium | reverse complement strand
GTGTATCAACGGGTTTGGGGTTCTTTTAGGTTTGTCAACTGTCAAAGTCGGGATCTTATATTCTAACTGTCAAACGCGTTTTGCAATAGCGCATATTGACAGTGTTTTAATTTTGCGTTAAAATATTTTTGAAACAGTTTTAATATTTGGAGTGAAAATAATGAAATCAAACAAAAAAAGCGCAATCGCAATCGGCAGTTCTGTTGCTGTCGGCGCGGCGGCAGCTTTCTGCGTCGGATTAAGCTATTTTGTATATCATGAAGTCATGGCTTCAAACGGGAAAGTTTTTAATGCCGTCGGGAACGTGGTTGTAAAAAAGAAGACGGGCGAAGCTCCGGTTGAACCGGATTCCCGCGCCGCATGGCTGAACGAACAGCAGTTTGAAGAGTTTGACATTACAAGCGATGACGGAACGCCATTGCACGCATATTATCTGCCTGCGGAAAAAACGACCGACAAGTTTATTTTTTGCAGTCACGGGTACAGAAGCTGTGCCAAAAACGGATTTGCGCTTCAGACAAAATTTCTGCATGACAGCGGGTATAATGTTTTCCTCGTCGACCATCGCGGATGCGGCAAAAGCGGCGGCAAGCACATAACATTCGGACACAGGGAATGCGGCGACTGCATGAAATGGCTTGATTTCATGATTGAAAAATTCGGCAATGACATTAAAATCTGCCTTTACGGCGTTTCGCTCGGTTCTGCAACGGTCATGCTCATGACCGGGGACGAACAGCTGCCCGATAATGTCAAGTTTACCGTAGCCGACTGCGGATACACCTCGGCGTGGAATGAATTTTCAGACGTCCTCGATGTTATAGGACCGGCTAAGTACCCAATTCTTCTGGGTGCGGACGCTTTCTGCAAAACGCTTGCCGGATACGATTTCAAGGACACCGACGCGCTTGAAAGTGTAAAACACGCAAAAATTCCGATTCTTTTCATCCATGGCGGCAGTGATGACTTCATCTCCCCTGCTATGTGTCATGAACTGTACGAGGCGTCAAGCGCACCGTATAAGGATATTCTGATAATTGACGGCGCATGGCACGCAAAGAGCTACGAAACGGACTCCGACACGTATGAAAAGAAGTTCAACGAATTCGCACACAAATTTTTCTGAGGAAATCGGGTGATTCACAATGAAAACAACCGTAATTGATACCGGCGGCGGTCTTCGCGGAATATACGGAG
The DNA here is from genome assembly GCA_963657065.1 of bacterium. Lineage (GTDB taxonomy): Bacteria > Bacillota > Clostridia > Oscillospirales > Acutalibacteraceae > RUG806. The sequence continues at coordinate 3,436 of CAVKLD010000099.1, read as the reverse complement.
CGGGAATTTTTGATTACTGCCTTGAAAACGGTATCGTTTTTGACCACTGCATCGGCGTTTCCGCAGGAAGTGCAAACACCGCATCGTTCCTTGCGGGGCAGCACGGCAGAAATTTCAGGTTTTACACCGAATATGCAAAGCGCACTGAATATATGAGTGCTTCAAATATACTGAAAAAACACTCGTACCTCGATTTGGACTATATTTACGGAGTGTTGAGCAATTCCGGCGGCGAAGATCCGCTCGATTACGATAGACTTATAAAAAATCCGTCGGAATATACAGTTGTCGCAACCGATGCGGAATCCGGCAACCCCGTTTATTTCTCAAAAGCTGACATGCAACAAAATAATTATAATATTCTCAAGGCATCATGTTGTATTCCAATTGCATGCAAAGCGTACACAATCGGCACGAAAAAATATTACGACGGCGGCATTTCGGATGCAATCCCGGTAGAATACGCACTTGACACGAAATCGGACAAGACAATTCTCATCATGACAAGACCGATCGATATAAGAGTATCTTTCGATAAAGAAAAGCTCTGTTCGCTTCTGCTCAAATCAAAATATCCGAATGTATCTGCGGCAATCCTCAAACGGGGGGAGCGATTTTACAACGCTGTCGCTCTTGCAAAAAAACTTGAAGCAGACGGGCGGCTGCTGATTGTCGCTCCGTCTGATATCGGTCACCTTAAAACGCTGACAAAAAACATCGGCGACCTTACATCCCTTTACGAACACGGCAAGCGTGACGCTCAAAATATAAAAAACTTTTTGTAATCCGGTAAAATTCTCTGCCGGCATCATTATATTGCCAAAGAGCTTCGAATCTTGTGTTGATTCGAAGCTCTTTCCGTTATGCTTTTTGCCTTATGCTTTTTTTGCCTTTGCCTTTTTCCAGGACGCTCTTCTGAAAGCCTTGCCGATTTCAAACACGGGAATTGTCGTAAGCGCAAGCCCGAACGAAATTACAAGTTCATACCAGCTGAAAGTGCCGGGTTCGATACCGAAAACGGAATTTAAGCCGGGAACATATATAGCCGCAAGCGTCATAAGAGTTGTTACCAGAAATGCGCCTATGAGCCACGGATTTTTCTTCTTGAGCATGTGCTTCGAGAACAGCGAACCGTGACGCGAGCGCATATTGATAGCGCACATCATCTCGGAGAAGTTGACAGTAAGGAACGCCATTGCCATTGCGTTAACACATGTTTCTCCACTGAAGAAACCGGTAAAGCTGTGCGCGCCGCCGCCGACAGGCTCAAGCCAGTAGCCGATAACGTAAGCCGCGATTTCAATAACGGACAGATAAACGCCCTGCCACATCATGTCGGCGCCTGCGCCGCCGGAGAAGATACTGTCGGTTGTCGAGCGCGGTTTTCTCCTCATGATATCGCTCTCGGCTTTTTCCATGCCGAGCGCAAGACCGGGAAGAGAGTCTGTAACCATGTTTATCCAAAGAAGATGAACAGGTGAAAGAATCGTAAAGTGAAGAATCGACGCAACGAACATTATTATAACTTCGCTGAGGTTTGTCGACAACTGGAACTGAAGAACCTTGAGGACATTATCATATATCTTTCTGCCTTCCTCAACGGCATTGACGATAGTCGCGAAGTTGTCGTCGGCAAGAACCATATCGGAAACGCCCTTCGTAACGTCAGTGCCGGTTATACCCATGCCGATACCGATATCCGCCGACTTAATGGAAGGCGCGTCGTTAACGCCGTCGCCCGTCATCGCAGTTACCATGCCGCGAGCTTTCCACGCCTTGACTATACGAGTTTTGTGTTCGGGTTGAACACGGGCATAAACGGAATATTTCAGAACCTCTTCTTTAAGCTCCTCGTCGCTGAACTTGTCAAGCTCTGCGCCCATTATGGCCTCGGAAGCGTTTGTGATTATTCCAAGTTCGCGTCCGATTGCAACCGCCGTGTCCTTATGGTCGCCTGTTATCATAATCGGACGGATACCCGCCTGACGGCACTCTTCAATCGCCGCCTTGACTTCGGGGCGAACGGGGTCAATCATACCCGTAAGACCGATAAATATAAGGTCGTTTTCAAGAGCTTCGGACGACATGTCCGACGGCACGGAATCATACTGTTTATACGCGCATGCCAAAACGCGGAGAGCATTGTCCGCCATGCGTTTATTCTCCTTTGCAACATTCGCACGAAAGTCATCAGAAAGGGGAACTTTTTTACCGTTGACGGCGGCATATTTGCATTTTTTAAGTATCTCGTCGGGCGCACCCTTTGTATACTGAACAATACCGTTCTCCGTCTTGTGAACGGTCGACATCATCTTTCGACCGGAATCGAACGGCGCTTCACCTACTCTGGCGGCAATTTTCACAAGATCGTTCTTGCTCATGCCGAGCGAGTACGCGTAAGCGACAAGCGCAGCCTCTGTGGGTTCGCCTGTAACCTTGCCGTCGGCATCTATCTCGGCATCGCAGCAAAGAGCCATTGCGCTTGCAAGGAGCTTTTCGTCATCTCCGTAATGGTCGACAACGGTCATTTTGTTCTGTGTGAGGGTGCCCGTTTTGTCGGAACAGATTATCTGAGTGCATCCGAGAGTTTCAACCGCCGTGAGTTTCCTGATAAGAGCCTGACGCTTACTCATTGCGGTAACGCCGATGGAGAGTATTATTGTAACGACGGCGGGAAGACCTTCGGGAATCGCGGCAACAGCCAGTGCAATAGCGGCTATAAACGTGTCAAGCGACGATTCGCCGAGCAGTTTCCATGAAAACTCGCCGGCAAGAATCATTGATTCGGCTACGCCGACAACAAATACGAGTACGCTTATACCGATAACGAGCTTCGTAAGGAAATGCGAAAGCTCACCCATCTTTTTCTGAAGCGGAGTTTCTTCCTTTTCGGCTGAGTTGAGAGCATCGGCAATCTTACCCATCTCGGTATTCATTCCGGTGCCCGTAACGACCGCTTTTCCTCGTCCGTAAACGACCGTAGAACCGCTGTAGAGCATATTCTTTCTGTCGCCGAGAGCCACATCGCCGTTTTTGTCCTTAAGCATGAGGACATCGACCATCTTTGTTACGGGAACAGATTCGCCGGTGAGCGCAGCCTCTTCAACTTTCATCGAATGCGATTCGAGAATACGGCAGTCCGCAGGCACGGCATCGCCCGCTTCAAGCAAAATCACGTCGCCGACAACGATATCTTCGCTTTTGAGCGTTTCAACCTTGCCGTCGCGCATTACCTTTGATGTCGCGGCGGTCATTTGCATGAGAGCGTCCATCGCCGCTTCGGCTTTACTCTCCTGAACAAGTCCCATAATGGTGTTAATGATAACGACGACCAGGATAACGAGCACATCGGCAAAATCTTTTAATCCGGGTTTTCCGCCCGCTTCGATTACGGCAACCGCCGCCTGAATCGCAGCCGCAACAAGCAGCATAATAA
>CAVKLD010000098.1:0-4699 GCA_963657065.1 bacterium | reverse complement strand
TCCTCATTGTCATCGTAGTCGCATCCGTCGCAATTATCGCAGTCGCCGGAACAAAAATCGTCCTCGTAAACCCATTCTTCAAGTTCGGCGAGATCCTCGTCCACAGCGTCGATGTGCTCGGAATTGTCGGACACCGTAAGAGCGATGTCTTCAAGCGCATCGATGATTGCGGCAAAGAGTTTGCCTTCTTTCGATTCTTTGTCAAGGTTAAGTCCGTCGGCAAGTCCTTTGATGTACGAAACTTTTTCGGTAACAGTCATGATGATATCCTCCTGTTTTTGAAAGTATAGAAAACTCGATCGTGTGATAATACAATGCCCCGACCGAATCTTTTGAAAAATTACGCTCTGCCGAGATATTCACCCGTACGGGTATCAATCTGAATCATTTCGCCCTCGTCGATGAAAAGAGGAACTCTTACTTCCGCGCCTGTTTCAAGCGTGGCGGGCTTGAGCGTGTTTGTGGCGGTGTCGCCCTTAAAGCCGGGTTCGGTTTTGGTTACTTCAAGGTTAACGAACGTGGGCGGTTCAACACCGAAAACGTTGCCTTTGTAGGAGAGAATGCGGCAAACCATGTTCTCTTTGACGAATTTGAAGTTGTCGGAGAGGTCGGACGCGCTTACGGGCACCTGCTCGTAACTTTCGGGGTCCATGAAATAATAAAGATCACCGTCACTGTAAAGATATTCCATCTCGCGTCTGTCGATGTGCGCGGTGGGGAATTTGTCGGTGGGGTTGAACGTTTTTTCAACGACCGAACCTGCAATGACATTTCTTATTTTTGTGCGAACAAACGCTGCGCCCTTACCGGGTTTAACGTGCTGGAACTCGATTATCTGCCAAACGCCGCCCTCCATCTCGAAGGTTATGCCGTTTCTGAAATCGCCGGCTGAAACCATTAAAAACCAATCCTTTCTCTTTTTGCGGCTCTTGATACGCTGTACGGCAAGAACCGAAACGATTAAAAATAAAGTATAACACGAGTATAATAATATATTGTTTGTTTTTTTTCAAGAGCTTTGCGCAATTTTTATTGCCGAAACGGTTGATTTTGAAAAATAACCGTTTATTTTATTACGATAAGCTCTTTCGGGCAGTCCGTAAGAATGCGGCAGCCGTCATCCGTAATGAGAGCCATGTCCTCGATTCTTACGCCGAATTTGCCCGGAACATATATGCCCGGCTCGACGGTTACAACATGCCCTGTTTTGAGAACGTGCTTCGAACGCGGCGAAAGAGTGGGTGCTTCGTGAATTTCAACGCCCACGCCGTGTCCGGTTCCGTGACCGAAACAATCGTCGTAACCGGCTTTTTCGATTACGCCGCGCGCCGCCTTGTCGGCGTCAACGCCCGAAATGCCGTTATGCAGTGAATTGAGCCCTGCAAGCTGCGCCTCAAGCACAGCGGCGTAGACCTTTATCTGCTCGTCCGTAATATCGCCCACGGCGACCGTTCTTGTCATATCGGAATGATAGCCGTCCACAAGTGCGCCGTAGTCCATTGTCACAAAGTCGCCCGATTTTATAACATTGTCGCCGGGTACGCCGTGCGGCATTGAGGTTTTAACGCCCGCAACCGCTATCGTTTCAAATGACAGATCGTCCGCGCCGTGCGAGAGCATGTAGTACTCAAGCTCCAAACGGACTTCTTTTTCCGTCTTGCCGGGTTTGATGAATCCCAAAATGTGCTCAAACGCCTTTTCGGCAATACGCTGCGCCGCAATTATTTTTTCGACTTCGTCCTCGGTTTTCACAATACGTATTTCCTCTATCGCCTTTGCGAGAGTGCCTGTGACGCAGAACGAAATCCCGGGGAGCTTTTCGCACAGTTCCTCGTATTGCGCTACGGTAAGACGGTCGTTTTCGAGTGCGACGGTTTTTATGCCCTTGTCGGCAAAGAAAGCGGCAAGATCTTTATAAAGTTCCTTTGAATTTCTGACAAATTCCGCTCCGATTTTCTTTTCGGCGGCTTCGGTGTACCGCGAATCGGTGTAAAAAACGCTTTCGTCGGGAGTTACGAGCAGGCAGCCGTCGGTTGCGGGAAATCCCGTAAAATAAAAACGGCTTACCTCCGAAAAAATAAGCGCGGCATCGGCAAACGAATGGAGCGCCGCGCCGAGCTTTGTTATCCTGGAATTCATATTTTGTCACCGTATCCTTTCAGGGTCAGATATTCATTTTCCTGTTTTCTCAAGACTTTATATCTGAAATAAAGAAAATATTCGGTTCTCTGCGGACGCACCCTGATTGAGATTGCACCGGCTTCGTTTGCGCCTCTGATGTCCGTAAAGAGCTGATCTCCTATAAGACACATTTCGCTTATTTTGACCCCTACCGTTTCCGCCCCGCGCAAAATGTTTTTCGTGTCGGGTTTTTTTGCGTTTGCGATATAGGGAAGGCCGCCGAGCTTTTTTGATATCAACTTAGCTCTCAGCGGATAGGTGTTTGAAATGATTATCATCGGAAAACCCGCGTTCGCGATGTCTTTCACCCATTTCTGCACACCGGGAATAAGCGTCATAACGCTGTCATATGCTGTGGTATTGTCTATGTCGAGTGCTACCGCTTTTACCCCGATTTTTTTCAGGTCGTCGGCAGTGATGTCGGTCAGTTTGTCAAAAAAATACTGCGGAGTGCAGTTGTTCTTAAAGCTGCGGTCGATCATAGGCTTCTCCTGTTACTGTAAAAATTTAAGGCAGGTCTTCATGAAAAAGACCCGCCATTAACTTACGCTTATCTGAATTTGCGTTTACGAGCAGCTTCGGACTTTTTCTTTCTCTTTACAGAGGGCTTCTCGTAATGCTCTCTTTTGCGTACTTCCTGTATTACGCCGTCACGAGATGTTTGACGCTTGAAGCGACGAAGCGCACTGTCAAGAGATTCATTCTCTTTTACTTTTACCTGACTCATTATATATTCCCTCCCTCCGCATTTGCGTGGGTCAATTCGTTTTGACACTTTAGGATTATACAACAGGCGCAAATTTATGTCAATATCTTTTTTTATCCTTTTTCACAAAAGACGCATATTTAGTAAAAGGATACAGAAAAATACGAGAAAAACGGCAAATAAAAATTTAAATATAACATCTTTATTTTCTTTTGCCGGTATGGTAAAATGAAGCACTGAAGAGATTAGCGATGTTTTTGGAGAAAATGCAAAATACGTACAAGACAAGACGCGGCGCGCTATGTTTCGATGCGCCGAGCGATGAATGGAGGCGCAAATGAGCACACCCCTTGCGGACAGGATACGTCCGCGCACACTTGATGACATAGCGGGGCAGAAGCACCTTTTCGGGGAAAACGCCGTGCTCCGCAGAATAATCGAATCGGGGAATATACCCAATCTTATATTTTACGGTCCTCCCGGAACGGGGAAGACCACCGTTGCGCGTATAATCGCAGCGTCGGCAAATAAGCGTCTGCACATCCTAAACGGTACTTCCGCGTCGCTCTCCGACGTAAGGGATGTTATAAAGGAAATAAACACGGTCGCCGCGCCGAACGGACTTTTGCTGTATCTTGATGAAATACAGTATTTCAACAAAAAACAGCAGCAGTCGCTTTTGCAGTACATTGAAAACGGCGATATTACGCTTATTGCCTCCACAACCGAAAACCCGTATTTTTACATATATTCGGCGGTGCTCTCGCGCAGCACGGTGTTCGAATTTAAGAGCGTGCCCGCAGACGAAGCGAAAAAAGGCATTTTTCGCGCATTTCTGCTGCTTGAAGAAGAGTACAAAGAGGTTTTTGATCTTGAAGACGGACTGCTCGACTACATTGCGTCCGTGTGCGGCGGCGACATGCGCAAAGCGCTCAATATCACGGAACTTTGCGTTCTCGGTTCTCCCGCTCCCAAAAGCGGCGAAAAACGCACCGTGACGGTTGAAACGGCTAAAGCTGTCTGCGCCCGTTCTCCGATGCATTTTGACAGGGACGGCGACGAATACTATGACATGTTGTCGTGCTTTCAGAAGTCGATGCGTGGCTCGGATGCCGACGCGGCAGTTTATTATCTTGCGCGTATTCTCGAAACGGGCGATCTTGTTTCCGCGTGCCGCCGTCTTGCGGTGTGTGCTGCGGAGGACGTGGGACTTGCATACCCGATGATACTCCCTATCGTAAAAGCCGCGTGCGATATCGCGATGCAGGTGGGTTTGCCCGAAGCGCGTATCCCGCTTGCCGACGCGGTAATTCTCGTTGCAACATCGCCGAAATCAAATTCCGGCTATAATGCGGTTAATGATGCCGAGCGGGATATCAGGGCGGGACTTGCCGGACCCGTGCCGCGTCACCTGCAAAACAAGCACTTCGACGGCGCGGATAACGGCGCTCCGGGACAGTTTTACGAATATCCGCACGATTTCCCGGACCACTGGGTGCGTCAGCAGTACCTGCCCGATGTCGTGAAAGACAAAATCTACTATACCCCCGGTGAAAATAAAACCGAACAGGCAGCAAAACAGTATTGGGACAAGATAAAGAAACGGTAAGTGACTCCCGTCAGCGTCCCTTTTCGGCACTTTTCGCCCTTTTCGTCTTGACCCCGGTCAGCAAGAGAAGCACCTCAAAAAACGAAAATTGCTCGAAAATTAACAGCTGTCGGGTGCAAAACAGTTTTGCCTGAGCCGATTTATATCGGGCAAGGCAAAGCCCGAAGCGAATACTTGACGTATTTGCGAGGGTTTTAACGCAG
>CAVKLD010000097.1:0-4721 GCA_963657065.1 bacterium | reverse complement strand
GACTGTTTGACAAAAAATTCTGTGATATATGCGGTGAGAAAATCGGATTTCTCGGCAACCGCAAGCTGGAGGACGGAAATCTCTGTAAGGACTGCGCATCAAAGCTGTCGCCTTTTTTCAGCGAACGCCGCAGTTCTACGGTAGAGGAGATTAAGCGTCAGCTTGCTTATCGCGAAGAAAATGAAAAGAAACTTGCCGATTTTTCGCCGTCGCTTGTGTTCGGTGAAAACAAGAAAGTGTATATCGAACCGGAAAGCGAGCGTTTTATCATTACAAGCCGTTCCAATTGGCGCGGCAGCAATCCCGACCTTATAGCCTTTTCGCAGGTTCGCAACGTGAAAACTGATATTGAGGAAAATAAGGAAGAAATTTACTTCGAGGATGCTGAGGGTAACAAAAAGAGTTATGAGCCGCGCCGTTATGAGTATGACTACGCGTTTAACGTAACGATATTTGTCGATTCGCCGTGGTTCGACGAAATTACGCTTGAATTGAGCGATGAAAACCGTCCTGAAAGTCCTTATACAGAGCTTTACCGCGAATATGAAAGAAAAATGTACGAGCTTGCGGATATCTTGATGCGCCGCAACGGCACTTCAACCGCATACGCCGGTGCTGCTTCCGGTGTTTCTTCCGGTGTTTCGGTCGGTGCAGCATCGTTCGGCAATCGCTCGGAGGTGTCCGCACCCGCTGCAAGTCAGACGGTAAACGGAGAATGGACTTGCACTTCATGCGGAGCGCGCAACAGCGGTAAATTCTGCGAAAGCTGCGGAGCGGGCAGACCGGCGGCGTTTGCCGGCTGCACAAACTGCGGATGGCGTCCTGCCGACGGACAGAACGCACCGAAGTTCTGCCCCGAATGCGGTACACCTCTGTCACGGTAAAATGCGCACGAAACGGCATATGCAAAGGATGGTGGCAATGTTGGCAATAATATCCGCACTTTTGGGATTTTGCGCCTGCGGCGGCAGCAAAAACCGTAGTGTCGGCAATATCGCTTCTCTTGCTACTGTGTATTACGGCATGGAGAGCAGTCCCGTATATTCCTTTTCTTTGCAAAAGAAGACTGATACTTTGCAAAAAAAGGACGTATGGTACTTTTCCGCAGACTGTGCCGTGGGAGAAAAGAAAGATTGTCGTATATCGTTCGATTTCTTTCCGCTGACTGAGGAGGAGGCGGAGAACTTCCTTGCGGTGCTCAGTGACGAAAAGACGGCAACGCGGCTTCGACTGCATTGTGATTTGCCGCATATCTTCCGTGCAGCCGATGCAGCGTCGAGAAACACTGTCGTTACTTTCGAAGGCGGAAACAGAATTGAAAAAGACATCGACCTCGGCGAAAAAACGCTCGGTTATCTTTACGAGCTTGCCGACAGACACTGCGCGGCGGCGGAAAAGGGCACTGTTAAGTCTTTCTCCGTGTCAAGCTGCTGCATGGATAACTCCTTTTCGTATTTTTTCATGCTCGATAAGAACGAAGACGCGTGGTATTTTTCGTTTGATGCGGCTTTTGAAGAATATTCCGTTCGCGTTGAAAAGGAAAACGTCAGGCTTGATGACAGTGCGGCGGAACGGATATTTGAGCTTGTTGAAAAGTACGGTATAACGAATGCCGTCCTGCAATACAGAGAGCCGGAGGACGATGATATGTTTTGTCTTGATGCAACGGAGTACAACACATCGTTTGTTTTTGTCGACGGCAGCCGCGCATATGCGCCCATAGAACCCGGCTCGGAACTGACCGATGCCCTTTATAAACTTGCGGAGGATTATATATAGATAACACTGCATTTTCCCGGATGACCGGTAAAATTCGAAAGGAGCAATCAACTATGGCTGACAAATGTGCAATCTGCGGTGCGGAAGTTAATCTCATTCAGGCTCAAAAGCTGGCTGACGGAAACTGTATCTGCCGCAAAAACTGCAGGAAACAGGGATTAAAGGCTTATGACTATGTACACGCAAATCTTTACGGCGTAAAGGCTCACCTTGCGCAGGTGGAGCGCGGTACGAAACTCTGGGAACACTTTTTTGTCCCACGCTTGAAGACAAAGGACAAGTCGCAAAAACTGAAGCGTTTCGGCGCAGACCTTTATATCGCCGAGGACATCGGACTTATCGCGTTTACGCAGGATGACTATAAGTTCTTTATATTCGGCAAGAGCACACGCGCCTGTGTCTACCGCATAGCCGATCTGCGCAGCTACGAATACGAGGAAAAGACCGTGCAGAACGGCGAAAACACCGAGAAAAAATCAATGGTTCGTCTGAGCTTTACCAATACCGATGGACTCTATGAAATTCTTATGCCGATAAGCAACGGCAAGGAATTTGACGATTTGCAGAATTATTTCAATAAGCTCTTCGGCATTCAGAAAACACTCGGCAATGCCGCGAACACATGGAAACAGCAGATTAATGCGGCCAAGGATATTGCTGCAGGCTTCAGTGCAGCGGTTAAGGGCGAAGCGGATGCCGGTGAAAAAGCCGCACAGGCTGCCGGCTCTTTGGACGCGGCGATCTACGGCGATCGCACCGAATGGATAAGAAAAGCGGACGCGGCACTTGCGTCGTTCGAAGGTTAATACGGCAGATTCCGATGCTTCGCAAACCAAGGCGGAACGAAAAAGAAGGAGATGTACAATGAGTATATTTGATAAGTTAAAAAACACGGCGCAACAGTCGGCGAACACTGCCGCGCAGCCCGCCGGCGTCGAGCGCAGGACGTTTACTTTCGCTTCGCTGCCGGAGAGCCTTTCCGAAATGCAGTCACTTCCCGAGGCGAGTCTTGACACACCCTGCAAGACTGCGGCTCTGACGGTGCTTGCTCTTTGCGCCTATGCGGCGGACAGAAATATCGGAACGGAAATGCTTAACTGGCTGCGCGGTCCGCGCCCCCTGAACGGTCAGGATATATCATTCCTGAATGACCGCTTTCGTGACGGAAAAACGTATCTGCCGTTTACATACTTCGTCGGTTCTTCTCCCGATAACAACTACACGCCTGCCGAACCGTATGAAATCGTTGTAGAGAGCAATCATGTTTCCGCTGCTGAGCAGGGATATATGAAGCTGTTCATTCCATGCGGCGGTGCGGACGATCCACGTCCCGTGAAACTTCGTCAGCGTGGTTCTGACGGCAAATGGTTCTTGTGGGAGCAGTACCTGCTGACAGGCGTACGCACACCGAAAGCCGCAGATCCATGGGCATAAAGCTGATACGGAAATTGCGTGAAGCCGCTTGACGAAGCCGGCGTGGGTTCATTTCCTCCCGGTCGGAAACAGTGATTTATTCTTTCGACGATTTTAACATTGTCAAGGAAACGAAACTTGCGTCGTGATGCGGAGCGGGTAAGTTTGGCAGTGATATATACGGAGTAAGTATATACTGTGAGGGCGGCAGCGGCTCCGGGTATTGGCTGAACATCTACCAAATCACAAAGGAAGAAATTGACGAATACCCCGATAATGCGTGGACACTCAGCAGACGGTTTCGATATTGCGACGGGCGGCTGCTGTGCTCGAACTACAACGGCAAAGGAGGAACCGCTTACGGTTTTGAGGTTGCCGACGGTGAAATACATGTACTTTGAAATTTTACGCCGGGCGTCACGGGTTCGACTCCCGTCAGATTAAAGAAGAAAAACGTCGAACGGAGGCTTTTATAAGCCTCTTTCGGAAAGATATCGGTGCGTGCCGATGTTTTTCCGAAAGATATTGCGTGTCCTTTTTTCGGGACGCGGCGATTGACGAAAGCGAGGTATTATTGCGATGAACACGGTCGCGTCGCCCCTGCGCATTACATGCCACAACTGCGGACATCCCGTAACATTCGATATAGAGAAACAGACATATCGCTGCCCGATGTGCGGTGAAACGTCGGGCATAGAGGAAACGCGCCGCACCTCGCTCAAATTGCGTGAAATCAATAAGGAAAATCTGCGCGCTCAAGTTATACATGCTCAGGTAACAGCTTGTTCGGGATGCGGCGCAAAAGCATTTTTCCCGGAGGGTGAAGCTCTCGGTACTTGTGATTTTTGCGGCGGCAGACTCATTCGCGGTGATGCCGGGAAACTCGGTTTTACACCCGATTTGATTATTCCTTTCGTGCTTACCGAGGAGGATGCAAAGGCGCGGTTGCTCGAATGGGCGAATGAACACCGCAAAACGGGTGAGGCGCGTACGATAAAAAACATGGCGGATGAATTGCGCGGATATTATCTGCCGTATGAGTTTGTGAGAGGACCGATGGAAATCAAGGCGAACCGTGCGGGCGTTTCACGCAGCTACATGTGCCGCGGGTATATAGAAGATACCGCTGTCAATTGTGTTCGAGAGATGGATTACTCTGTTCTCGACGCATCGGAGCCGTTCGATTTAAGCGGTGCGGTGGAGTTTGAATCAGGCTATATTGCCGGACACCGCGCTCTTATTTCCGATATATCCGATAATGATATAGACAGACGTGTACGCCGCTGTGCGGCAAAAATATATCAGCCTGCGGTGCAGAAAGCTTTGCAGGACAGCGACATCCGCATTAAGGTCACGTCTGAACAACTGCTTTCCGCGTCTGCGCTGCTTCCGGTATATGTACTGAAAAAAGGCAGATTCACCGCTGTCGTAAACGGTCAGACGGGACGCGTAGCCGTTTCTCTGAAGGGCAAACAGAAAAAACCTTTCCCGTTCTGGGCAGTTGAGGCGGCGGTATATACCGCGGCGGT
>CAVKLD010000096.1:0-4721 GCA_963657065.1 bacterium | reverse complement strand
GTGACCGAGTGCGGGGATAGCTTTGTACGTGGTGTAATCGCAACCCTCTCTGTGGCAATCTTCCCAGGCTTCGTTACCCTCATGCGTGCAGTCGGGTGCGCTTGCGGGATGCTGAGCGATAAGGTGCGCCGCCTTTATAACGGTATCGTCAAGAGTGATTTCCTCGCTGCCGGCTTCGTCCTTGAATATCTTGCCGCAGGTGCTGCATGTATAGTACTCGATGTTGCCGTCGACCGTGCATGTTTCTTCCTTAGCGTCGGTCTTAACCATGGCGTGACCGAGCTTATCGGTAAAATCGTCCTTGTAAGACGCGCCGCACAGGTTGCAGGTGTGAGTCGTAAAGCCTTCGTTTTCGCATGTCGGCGGCGTCGTGCCGTCCTGCAGCACATGAGCGCACGACTGAATATCGGCGGATTGAGCCGCAACCGTTACGGCGGGTCGGATGCCGCCGCTTGTCGAACCGACGATGTCATAACTGATTGCGCCGCTGCTCTTAACGCAGCAAGCGGAAGTCCAGTCGCTGCTTGCCGAACGAAGATGCCAGTACGAATAGCCGGTTGCGGAATTTACGGACAAGCCCTGACAGCGTGCATACGCAGTGCCCGCCGCCTGTCTTTTTGTGTCCGCGGTGAAGCCGTAGGACGTGTTTTTCGCCTCGAGGGAGCTCAAAAGCCAAACGTTATCCGTCGTGGGATTGCTGCTGTACGACGAATCGCTGCCGCTGTTGTCGAGCGTCGTTGCAATTACCGCGCTCTTCTCCGTTTCGGAGAATGCGTCGGCGTAAAACGTGTCATTGAGCCATGCGCGGATATCGCTGTGTTCGTAGTTGTTCGGAGCAAACGTTTCACCGTCAATCGTCTGACTTGAGTAAGACTCATAATAATACTGCTGCGCGTCAAGAACATACCTGCTCATCACGGCAACTTCGCCCTTCTCTTTGTCGAACGAAAGCACCTGCCACTCCAGCGGCTCGAACTTGAACCAGTACACGATATTCGTATTGCAGCCGTTGTCGTCCTGCTGTGAATAGCGAGCCTCCGCCCGATAATTTGTGTAATACGGGCGGTACTGCGTGAAATACACGCCGCGATACTTTTCGCCCTCATATTCGACATCGGTATATTTCATAAAGTCGCTTTGGACGCAGTTTATATAGTATCTGTAGCTCGTCCAACCGTCGGTCGAGCCGGCATCAGCCGCAAGCGCAGCCTTGAGCGTCGCGTCCGTCACTTCGCTCTGCGGATATGAACCGAATTTGATAATCTCACCCGGTATAAATGTTTTCGCCGCACCGGCAAACGCGGTCAGCGGCGCAGCCGTAAGGAGCATCAGGAGCGCGAGCATCATGCACAACGCGCGGCGCACAACGCGCCGATTTTTACTTTTCATAATAAACCCTCCGTTTTTGTATTCCTGTATTTCACGGGGCGCAATATCCCCCGTCCGTACCGATTTCAGCAACAAAAAACACCGCCCCCGCAAAAGGTCAGCGCAGCCTTATAGAAACGCGGCGAAAAAAAGAGTGCCGCGAACCCTGTATAAACACTTGTTCCACTGTCGGAAACTGCCGCGCATTCAGGCATCATATCAACTCATTTTCCCGTGATTTTTTTAAGCCGGCGGGAGTCGAACCTACGCTAATTATAATATTCGGCGCGGAACTTGTCAAGATATTTTCTCCCGTAATGGAACAGCCGAACACCTTTTCGGGGGCATTCGGCTGTTGTTTCATTCAAAGTTTAACCTCTCACGGCAAACGATAATGCTCAGCAAACGGATGTACCGCCGCAGCCGCAGCCGAAGATAGCCGCGAAAGCAAAAAGTATCTTTTTGAAGAGGTTTATTATTCTCTCAAGGCAGGAAAGGTCGACTTCGTCGTCCTTGTCGTCCTTGTCGTCCTTGTCGTCCTTGTCGCTTGCGGTGTCAAGATCCTTTGTTTCTTCTGTTCCGCAAACGGAGCATGTACGCTTCGCAAGGCCCTTTTCCGTCGCCGTGGGTTCTTTTACCGTGACCCATTCGCCGAAAGTGTGACCGAGTGCGGGGATAGCTTTGTACGTGGTGTAATCGCAACCCTCTCTGTGGCAATCTTCCCAGGCTTCGTTACCCTCATGCGTGCAGTCGGGTGCGCTTGCGGGATGCTGAGCGATAAGGTGCGCCGCCTTTATAACGGTATCGTCAAGAGTGATTTCCTCGCTGCCGGCTTCGTCCTTGAATATCTTGCCGCAGGTGCTGCATGTATAGTACTCGATGTTGCCGTCGACCGTGCATGTTTCTTCCTTAGCGTCGGTCTTAACCATGGCGTGACCGAGTGCGTCGCCGCTTGTAAATGCCGCTTCGTCGTCCGTGCCCTTGCTTGACTCGCTGCAGCGGATGCAGGATTTGTAGTATACCGCCGCTTCGGTGCATGTCGCTGCGTCTTTAAGGAACTTCGCGTCGGCGATTTCCGCCGTGAAGCTGTGACCGAGCGCTGCGGTAGTCGTAACAGTCGATGAAAGCACATTTTTGCAAACCGAGCACGACGTAACAGTGGTAAAACTGCCCTCTTCGGTGCAGGTCGCCGCCTTTTCGTTCGTCTTGGAAATTACGGGAGTGTGAAGAATTACATCGGTCGTCTTCGTCGTTCTTGAAATTTCTTCGCCGCAATCACTGCAGTACACAACTTCGTCATAGCTGCCTTCCGTTGTGCATGTCGCCGCGACTTCGTTTTCTTTTTCTGTACGCTTGTTATTATGCTCACAGGGGTCTGCAAGATGAACGGTCATTGCGGGACGGATACCCCAGCTCGTGAAGTTGGTGTTTCCGCTGCTGCCTGTGCCCGCGCTGTAGCCTTCGCCGTTCACGAACAGCGACGATGTAACTATCGGGGAAAAGTTAACGCCGGCTGCGGTACGCAGACGCCAAACGTTGCCGTTCGCGGTAGCGTTCAATCCCTGCGACAGCGCGTACGCCGTGCCTGTTGCTTTTCTGTTTGCGCCTTCGGTCAAACCGTAATCTTCGTTATTTACTTCCGTGTAGCTCAAAAGCCACACTTTATCCGTTGTGGGATTGCTTCCGAAAGCCACGCCGGACGCCGCACAGCTGTTATCAATCGTAGTCGCGACAATTTTGCTGCCTTCGGTCGTGCCGAAAGCGGTGTCGTAGAACATGCCGCCGGCGTTGAGCCATGCGCGTATGTCGCTCTTCTCATAGTTATTCGGATAAATCGGTTTGAATCCGCCGTCTTCCGGGTCGCGGTTAGAGGTGTCGCGATAGAACTGCTGCGAATCGAGAATTGATTTGCTCAGCACAACCGCGTCGCCCGTGCTCGCGCTGAACGAAAGAACCTGCCACTCGATGGGTTCGTATTTGAACCAGTATACGGTATCCGTAACATAACCGTTATCGTCCTGATAAGAAACGCTCGCGTCAACGCTGTCGGCGTCAGTCGTAGTGTCGTCCGGACGGTACCGGGTGAAATAAACTCCGCGGTACTTCGCGCCGTCAAGAGTGATGTCAATGTACTTCATGTTGTCGTTCGCAGCGACAACCCATGCGCCGTACTCTTCAAAATCGGCGTTCCATACGTCTTCGCAAAATGCGTAGCTGAAGTAGCCGTAGCTCGTCCAGCCGTCGGTCGAGCCGGCAGCATCCGCAAGCGCAGCCTTGAGCGTATCGTCCGTCACTTCGCTCTGCGGATATGAACCGCAGGTGATAACATCGCCGACACTGTACACGGTTTTGCCGGGCAGCGGATCGCCGTAGGTGAACGTTTCGGTGTCGCTTATCGCGCCGCAGAGTGAGCACTCATAGTAGTACTCCGCAGGACTTACCGTCGTCGCGGGCGACGCAAGATGATCTCCATCGACAACCTTTACGGTGAAGTCGTGTCTGCAAACCTTTTGCAGGTTGATTTTGAAAGCGGGACGGATACCGATATCAGTATAGTCAACATTGTAGTCTTCGAAAACCCAGCCGTCACTATCCACGTCGGACACGATATGAGCGCGCAGACCGGCGGAGCGAAGACGCCAGAACGAGTAATCGCTGACCGTGTTCAACCCCTGAACGAGCGCGTATGCCGTACCGGTTGCTTTTCTGTTTTCGTCGCCGCCTTCGCCCGCTACGAAACCGTATTCGGCGTTCATTGCTTCACTGTAGCTCAGAAGCCAGATTTTATCCGTCGTGGGATTGCTGTTGTACTTTTCTATGGACGCGCTGTTGTCGAGCGTTGCCGCTATCATCGCGTCTTTTTCCGTTTCGTCAAATGCGGTGTTGAAGAACGTGTCATTGAGCCATGTACGAATGTCGCTGTGCTCGTAGTTATTCGGATAAACCGTTTCGCCGTCGGTTGTACGTTCTGTTCTGTCATGGTAATACTGCTGTGAATCGAGTATGGCTTTACTCATAACAACCGCTTCGTTCGTCGTGCTGTCGAACGTAAGCACCTGCCACGTCAGCGGCTCAAACTTGAACCAATACGCAGTCGAAGTACTGTATCCGTTGTCGTCCTGACGTGAGGTAGCCGTCGAACTCGCGTAGGTCGTATAGTACGGACGGTACTGCGTGAAATACACTCCGCGATACTTTTCGCCTTCATACTCAACATCTGTGTACTTCATGTAATCGCTCTGCTCGTCGCTTATGTAATAGCCGTAGCTCGTCCAAGCGTCGGTCGAGCCGGCAGCAGCCGCAAGCGCAGCCTTGAGCGTATCGTCCGTCACTTCGCTCTGCGGATATGAACC
>CAVKLD010000095.1:0-4806 GCA_963657065.1 bacterium | reverse complement strand
TTTCGCATCATATTTTTTTGGGTGAAAGTGTTACCTATCATTGACGACTCTACAGCACAATAACAATAAATTGAAAATTTTATGTTGATTTATTGGCATGTAAATACTATAATAAGAGTGTTTGAACAGACTCACCCCTAAATTTTAAGGAGATGTAATTTCTATGAGTTACGATGTTGCAATTATCGGTGCCGGAGTTATCGGTGCTTTGACTGCACGTGAACTTTCCAAGTATCGCCTCAATGTTGCACTGCTCGAAGCGACAAATGACGTGGCAATGGGAGCAAGCAAGGCAAACAGCGGAATAGTTCATGCGGGATTTGACGCAATGCCCGGTACGCTTAAAGCGGAGCTGAATGTCAAAGGCTGCGCAATGATGCCGGAACTTTGTGAAACACTGAGCGTCCCATATAAGAATAATGGTTCGCTTGTTGTTGCTTTTTCCGAAGAGGAAATGAAAACCGTGAAAGAGCTTTATGAGCGCGGCGTCAAGAACGGTGTTCCACAGATGAGAATTATAGGAAAAGATGAGCTTAAAGCAATGGAACCCAACCTTGCGGACAATGTTTGCGGTGCGCTTGACGCACAGAGCGCAGGCATTGTTTGCCCTTATGAGCTTACAATCGCGGCAACCGAAAATGCGGTTTCAAACGGCGTCGAGTTTAAGAGAAACAGCAGGGTTACTGCCATTTCGTTTGCTGACGGCGAGTTCACTCTTACCACCTCATCCGGTGAAGTGAAAGCAAAATACATTGTTGATGCGGCAGGTGCGCATTCGGATGAAATTGCAAGAATGATCGGCGACGAAAGCGTTAACCTCATTATCAGACGCGGCGAATATTTCATTCTTGATAAGGCGGTCGGCAACACCGTTTCGCATACAATATTCCAGTGCCCTACCGAGATGGGCAAAGGTATCCTTGTTTCACCCACCGTAGACGGAAATCTTCTCATAGGCCCCACAGCCGAGGATATAGACGACAAGGATGATACATCAACAACTCCCGAGGGACTTAAAACCGTCAAGACTTTCTCGGTGAAGAGCTGTCCGTCCGTTTCGACAAGAAATGCAATCACTTCATTCTCCGGACTTCGCGCCCATCCCGTTACTGATGATTTTATTCTCGGTCCCAGCAAGATAAACGCTCAGTTTATCCATGCGTCCGGCATTGAATCTCCCGGACTTTCGTCCGCTCCCGCAATTGCGGAGTACCTTGCGGATATTATTACTGCGGCAATCGGCGGAGTTGAGAAAAACGATGGGTTCAACGGCGTAAGACACGATGTATTCCGTTTTCGTCATGCAACCGATGAGGAAAAGAAAGCGGCAATCGAAAAAAATCCCGCATACGGCAGAATCATTTGCAGATGCGAAACGATTACGGAAGGCGAGATTATCGACGCGATAAAAGCTCCTGCCGGTGCGCGTGACGTTGACGGCGTCAAACGCCGTACAAGAGCGGGCATGGGACGCTGCCAGGGCGGTTTTTGCGGTTCAAAGGTTGTTGAAATTCTCGCA
The DNA here is from genome assembly GCA_963657065.1 of bacterium. GTDB lineage: Bacteria > Bacillota > Clostridia > Oscillospirales > Acutalibacteraceae > RUG806. Next base: position 3,287 of record CAVKLD010000095.1, on the reverse strand, counting down.
CGCGAACTCGGTGCGGAAGTAAATACGATTACAAAATTCGGCGGCAAGTCAAATATACTTTTCGATAAAACGAAATAAGGGGGAGAAAGCTATGTTGAATTATGATCTTGTTGTAGTGGGCGGCGGCCCCGCCGGCATGGCGGCAGCCCTCAAAGCCAAAGAATGCGGCGTTGAAAAAATAATTATACTTGAAAGAGCCGAAACTCTCGGCGGTATCCTTGAACAGTGCATTCATACGGGATTCGGTCTTCATTATTTCGGTGAAGAACTTTCGGGACCCGAATATGCTGCGAAGTTTATAGCTCAGGTCGCCGATACGGACATAGATGTCAAGACGGATACAATGGTTCTCGATATAAGCGGGACAAATGTTGTCACCGCTGTTAACAAGGCGGACGGACTTCTCAAAATTCAAGCAAAAGCAATTGTGCTTGCAATGGGATGCCGTGAACGTCCCCGCGGCGCACTTGAAATAGCGGGTACGCGTGCGTCGGGTATCATGACCGCCGGCACGGCGCAGAAATATGTTAACATAGACGGTTATATGCCCGGCAAAAAAGTGGTTATCCTCGGTTCGGGTGATATCGGTCTTATAATGGCGAGAAGAATGACTCTTGAGGGTGCTCAGGTTAAGGTCGTGTGTGAGCTTATGCCTTATTCCGGCGGTCTTACGAGAAACATCGTTCAGTGCCTTAATGATTTCAACATTCCGCTCCGTCTTTCGACCACCGTTGTTGAAACTCACGGTAAGGACAGGCTCGAAGGCGTTACAATTGCACAGGTCGATGAGCATCTTCAGCCTATCGAATCGACAAAGGAATATATCGAATGCGATACTCTTATGCTTTCTGTCGGACTTATTCCCGAAAATGAACTTACGAAAAGCGTGGGCATCGGCATTGACAGAATTACAAACGGCGCAGTCGTTGACGAAATGCGAATGACGGATCACAATGGTGTTTTTGCGTGCGGCAACGTTCTTCATGTTCATGACCTTGTTGACTACGTTACTCTTGAAAGTCAGCTTGCGGGAGAGGGTGCGGCAAATTTTATTCTCGGCAAAGGCAGCAGCGAAACCGTTTATGTCAACACGACGACCGGCAACGGCGTGAGATATCTCGTTCCGCAGAGAGTCAATATCAAAAACGGAAACGATGTGAAACTTTATTTCCGCGTCGGCAGAATATTCAAAAATGCAAAAGTTGTCCTTGAATGCGACGGAGAGATCATTTCCTCAAAAAAGAAAGTCAAGCTTGCTCCCGGCGAGATGGAAAATGTTGTTATTCCCGCCGCAACTCTCGCTAAAATGACAAAGGACAGCTCCATAGTTGTCAGAGTGGAGGAATAAGCAATGAAAAGAGAACTTACCTGTGTCGCATGCCCTCTCGGCTGCTCGATAACCGTTGAATATGAGGGAGCGGAAGTTTTTTCCGTAACCGGAAACACATGCAAGCGTGGTGACGCATACGCAAGAACGGAGGTAGTCAATCCCACTCGTTCGCTTACGTCCAGCGTTAAGGTGAACGGCGGCGTTCATCCCGTCGTGCCTGTCAAATCAAGCTGTGCAGTTCCGAAGACCATGCTTTTTGACTGCATGAAAGAAATAAATTCCGTAACGGTGGATGCCCCGGTGAAACTGGGTCAGGTTATTATTAAAGATATCCTCGGCACGGGCGCAGACATTGTTGCAACAAATAACGACTGAAAGGACACCGAATAAGATGTTGAAGCCGTATGAGCTTGCGAGCGAAGCGAAACCCGATTTTCGTCAGTTGAAATGGCAGGAAACGGAGTTTTACGCACTTATAAGCTATGGCTTGCCGGTGTTTACAGGAAAACAATACGGCGACGGTTTTACACCGCCTGCCGTATTTTGGCCTGAGGACATGGACACCGACAGCTGGTGTAAAATCGCAAGAAACGCCGGTATGAAAGGCGTGGTTTATAATTGCAAGGATTATGACGGGTTTTGTTTATGGCAAACCGAAATGACCGATTACAGTATTAAAAACTCAAAGTGGCGGGAAGGGAACGGCGATATGGTTCGCCTTGTCGCCGATTCGTGCGAAAGATACGGACTGAAATTCGGTATAAGCCTTGCACCGTGGGACAGACACGAAGACAGTTACGGTACAGGCAGGGATTATGATGATTGGTTCTGCGGTCTGCTTACCGAGCTTTTGACAAACTACGGTGATATTTTTTATGTTCGCCTTGACGGACATATCGGTGCTTCTCACGGAAAAACGCAGGATTTTGATTGGGGCAGATATTATTCTCTTATCCGCAGGCTTATGCCGCATGCCGTAATAGCATTTCGAGGTCCCGACGTGCGGTGGTACGGCAACGACAGGGGAGTAACGCGCCCGGAAGAATGGAGCAGCGTGCCGTCATGGCACGGTGTAAATGAGGACGGAACGAGTGCGCCGTCGCCGAAAGGCAGAAGCTCGTCCGTCATGGAGCTTGATATCGGCAGCCGCAAGGTTATAAAAAGTGAGAGCGATTTTATCTGGTATCCGTGCGAAGTTTTTGTACCTATGCGCCGAAATTTGTACTTCAGCGAAGACGATAAGTATACGTCAAAAACAAAGGACAAGCTGCTGACGCTTTACTTCAATACGGTCGGCGGCAACTCCTGTCTGATGCTCGGACTTTCCCCGAATAAACGCGGAGTATTCGATGAAGTTGACAGTCAGATTTTGAATGCGCTCGGACATGACCTCAAGGTTTTGTTTTATTATAATCTCCTACAGTCGGCAGACGTAAACGCGTCGAGTGAACTCAGTGCGTTGTACCGCGCCGATAATACCGTAAATGGCGACAGTTCGCTCTTTTGGCGTCCGGCGGATTCGGACAAAGAACCTGAAATTATCTTTACTCTCAAAAAAGAAGAGCTGTTCGATAAACTTATAATTTCGGAAAATATTACAAACGGACAGCACGTCGAAGAATTTGCCGTTTTTCTTAAAAACGAAAAAGGAAAATGGAAAGAGGTATATTCGGGGACGGCAATCGGATATAAGCATATTTGTTGCCTCAAAGCCGCAAACGCGTCCGAAATAAAAATCAAATTCAAAAAGTTCCGTCGCTTCATCGAAATATCTCATATCGCTCTCAACTGACGCGATATGAAAAATTGAAATTTTTTTAAATTTATACTGTGAAAAAATCTTGCAACGAATTGCAGTACGCATAAGCTGACGGGCGGCATGGGTTCAACTCCCGTCAGCTTGGGCAATACAACCTGTTGCGCCGCTGTGGGCGTTACGGTTTTCGCATGCGCCGTA
>CAVKLD010000094.1:0-4976 GCA_963657065.1 bacterium | reverse complement strand
CGGGGATTACTTCCTGTTCAACAAGAACTTCGTTGCAGACGGAGCAGTGTTTGCCTTCTGTAAGTCCTGTTTCAGTGCAGGTGGGTTCAACTGCCGCGTCAATCACTTCAGTGTGACCGGTTGCGGGGATTACTTCCTGTTCAACAAGAACTTCGTTGCAGACGGAGCAGTGTTTGCCCTCGGTAAGTCCGGTTTCGGTGCAGGTGGGTTCAACTGCCGCGTCGATTACTTCAGCATGTCCGTTTGCCTTTATGACGGTATCCTCGAAAGAAATCGACTCTTTGCCGTCAGAATCTTTGAATATCTCCTCACATCTCGTGCAGGTGTAATATTCAATGTTTCCATCCGCTGTGCAAGTTGCGTTATTAGCGTTGTGATATTCAAGGTTATGACCGAGCGGATAGCCGAATGAAAACGTAAGCTCATCAGCTGTACCCTTGCTTGACTCACCGCAATTTTTACAAGAAGCGTAATACTCAGGCGGCATATCACATGTTGCTTCTTTCGCAAGGTTCTTTGCGTCGCTGACACAATTGGTAAAATCGTGACCTGTAGCTTCTACGGTTTTGGATTCTCTTGAAAGTTCCTCGTTGCAAACTTTGCAGTATACAACTTCGTCATAGCTGCCGTCTTTTGTGCAGGTCGCCGCAACTTCGTTTTCCTTGACCGCTTCGCCTTCCGTGTGAGCCGCGAATTCAACATCATCCGCCGTGTAAAAATATCCGCACTCACAAGTGTAGGTAGTCGTACCGTTTTTAACGCATGTTGAGGGAGTAGTAATTTCCGAAGAGTATGTATGCACAACCGCGTCGTATTCAGCGGTATACGTCACGTCTTCGGTGACAACAGTTTCACCGGTAAAGTTTTCCCAACCGCTGAACACATAATGATGTGTCTCGTCATAGGGTTTCGTCGGATTTGTTTCGGGCGCGGCCGCCTTTGCGCCGTAGTTTACTTCTTCTATTTTTACGACTTCTCCGTCACAATTTTTAAATACAACCGTATAAGAATTTACAGTCCACTTTGCATAGAGTGTCGTATTTTCAGTCGGAGTGTATTCATCGTTCGTATCGCCCGCTTTATTCTCAGCACATGCACTGTCGGTGTACCAACCGCCGAAGGTATAACCGACACGGGTTGCGGTCGGGAGCGTAACCGAGCCTTCCGTCCACTGTGCGTACATCGTCACGGTATCTCCCTGCGCGGCGGTGAGATTTTTCACCGATTCGCTGTTTGCGTATATTTTTTCGTCGCCGTTTCTTTTCCAGCCGTCAAAGGTATACGTCGCCGTATCCGAGCCGTCTGCGGGAGCACCGTCATAGTTATAATTGTATATTACGGCATATTCGCGTGTGTAGCCGTTGGCAGTAAGAGCTTTTTCAGTGTCATAGGTATGCGTGGAGCTTGCCGTTTCGCCATCCGTCGCGCCGTTGCCGTCATAGGCAACCGTATAGGTTATGGGGGTCCAGTGAGCATAGTAGGTCACGCTGCCGTTCACGGTGTTTGCGGTTTCATCGAGCGTAAGCGAACATGTGTTTGAGCCAACGGTCTGCCCCGCAGTCACCTGCGCCTTCTGTGCGGTGCTTACAACCGTTCCGTCAGATGCTTTGGTATACCAGCCGTCAAATATGTAACCCTCGCGAGTTACTTCGGGCGCGGTCAGCGTCTTGCCGTAAAGATATGTGCCGGTTTCTGTGCCCGATGCCGTGCCGCCGTTTGCGTCAAAGGTAATCGTGAAATAGAAGTAATTGTTTCTCCACCACTGATGAATGGGATAATAGCTGTTGATACCCCAAGTGTCCTGACAGTAAACGGAGGAATTAAGTTTTCCGGGCATATCGGACGCTTTCAGCGTATCCGCAGAAACAGATGTTGTGCTGTTGCGTGAAGAACTGCCGGTAAGATAATAGTTATTTGTTGTTGTAATACTGCTTTGTGCGGCTATAGCGTCCATGTTATTCGCACCGCTCACCGACCCGGCGTTATAGCAGTTTATTACCGTACCGGGGTTATACGCAACAACACCTGCGGCATAGTTACCGTACGAAACATTTCCCATGTTAAAAGAATTTTCAACCTGAAGATTTGCGCCACCGATACCGCCGACAGAACATGTTTTATTGCTGTCGCTGTGCGTTACCTTGCCTTTATTAAATGAGTTCGTTACCTTTGCCCATTGACCCTCGCCTACGAGTCCGCCGGCATTTCCCTTTCCCGTTACCGCACCGTAGTTAAGACATTCACTAATAATTCCGTGCGTCGAGCTGCTCCACCCGGTGCAGCCGATTATACCGCCGACCTGGGAAGTACCGGTTGCCGTAACATCACCGTAGTTAAAGCAGCGTGACAAATTGGAAACAGCTCCGTTTCCGCCGTATCCGATTATACCGCCCGTGTGCTGACTTCCCGTTACACTTGCAGTGTTGACGCAGTTCGTAAGCGTCAGCGCGTATTTATTAACCCAGCCGACAATACCGCCGGCATTGCGCCCGCTTGCAATTATACTGCCGCCGAGCGACTTAACATCCATTATCACAGCCGAACTGTTGACTGCACCGATTATACCCGCAGCGTCGTATCCGCTGATCTTTTCAAAAGTAACAATGGCATCCTTTACGGTATGCTTAACTGTTGAGCCGCCTGCCCATCCGATTACGCCGCCTACATGGCAGTCGCTGCTTGTGGAACAGGATATGGTTATTGCGTTGACGGTGCAGTTTTCGACGGTGTTCTCGTCATCCTGAATTTCACCTATAATGCCGCCTGCGTTGCCCGAGGACGTTGTCTGAACCGAACCCGTAAACGCACAGTTTGAAAAAGTACCGTGACCTTTCTGATAACCGATGATACCGCCCGTATGCCCGCCGCTGCTTGCCGTACATTTAACATCGGCATAAACGGCGCAGTCTTTTACGGTAAGAGTATTGTCGCTGTAAAAATCACCTATAATGCCGCCCGTGTACGAGCCCGAAGAGGTAATTGACACCTTGGAGCTTTCTGTACCGACCGTGCAGCCGCTCACCGTCGTTCCGTCCGCGCCGCTCTGGCAGATACCTATAATACCGCCGCAGTCCGATCCCGTAGCGGTAATGCTGCCCTCAAAGGAGCAGTTTGTCACCGTACCCTTGCTTTGCAGCTCGCCTATAATGCCGCCGGTATACTTGTAACCGTTTATCGTCGCATTTCTAACATGACAGTTTTCAACAGTAACCGTTCCGATCGCGTAACCAATCAGTGCGGCAGTGCCGTTTATCGTTCCAGTCACGTTGACATTGTTGAGATTCAGATTCGTTATCTTCGCATTAGTCGTTGAACGGAACAAACCTACACGGTGATTCGAAATGTTCATCTTGACATTTGAAACAGTATGCCCCTGTCCCTCGAAAGTACCCTTAAAGCTATTTGAATCAGCGACACTGCCTATACCTTCAAACGACATATTTTTAAGGTCGATGTCGGTTTTAAGGACAATTGTAGCTCCCTCGTAGGTAAGTCCGCTGTTGCGCACGTTATATGCAAACCCCGCAAACTGCGCAGCACTGTCGATGTAATAATAATTGCCGCTCTGCGTGGGATTTGCCGTACTGCTGCCGTCCCATACCGACGCTGCCGAAGAAACGACAGGCTCAATGTCGATAAACGGCACAAAGCCGACAAGCATCAACAATGCCAAAAATACCGACATAAACTTTTTTGTTGTGTTGTTCATATGTGCATTCCTTTCTTTGCCGGATGTTTTTATCTTGAATTTCCGGCACATTTTCGCTTCCTGCGGCGTCCAAAAGACCGCCGCAAATTAAACAAAAATACCATTTTCATTTTATCAATTTTTTTTCGAACTATCAATAGTTTTTTATAAAAATTCACATATCGGACAAATATAGCGTGTAACAAAAAAAAGCCGTTGAAATACAATGTAAATAATTGGAGGGAATTTATATGTTTGCCATGAATTTTGAAAAAAAATGCGGCGAAACGAATGAATAATGATTTACTTAAACTTATAGCGGGACTTGTTTTGCCGCTTGTCGGAACTGCACTTGGATCGGCTGCGGTTTTTATTCCGAACAGTCATAAGAAAAGAGATACAAGCAGCATATTTTCGGGGTTTTCAGCCGGAATAATGACAGCCGCATCCATTTGGTCGCTTCTGCTGCCTGCGGCGGAAATCGCCGAAAAACAGGGCGTTCCCTGCTGGTATCCGTGCATTGTCGGATTTTCTTTCGGAGTATTGTTTGTTGCTCTGACAGATAAAATCGCATCTCATTTTCTGAACATAAGACACAAAAACAACAGACATTTTTTGACTGTAACCGCAATAACACTTCACAATATTCCGGAGGGAATGGCGGCAGGCACGGCTCTTGCCGGAATCATGTCGGATAATTTCACCGTAAGCACGGTTTCGGCGATATCACTGTGCATTGGCATTGCAATACAAAACATTCCGGACGGAGCGGTAGTTTCAATACCGCTTCATAATGCGGGAATGAAAAAATTGCGCGCATTTACAACAGGTATACTTACAGGAACGGCAGAACTGTTCGGCGCGATTTTAACACTTGCGTTCGCGTCCTTGATTTTGCCGCTGCTGAGCTGCATGCTTGCTTTTGCTGCCGGGACAATGGTGTATACCGTCTATTATGAACTTGCGCCGGAATTAAAAACCGAGCAAAACGAAATATCAGGTGCCATTGCGGCATCCGCAGGTTTTGCGCTCATGATGCTGCTCGATATCGCGTTCGCGTAACTACGCCGTGTGTGTTTTTACATTTTTCGTTTGACTTTATTTTCACCGACGTATATAATCTTAATACAGCTGTCCCCGCCGTAAGCTGACGGGAGTTAAACCCCGCCGCCCGTCAGCGTCCCTTTTCGGCACTTTTCGCCCTTTTCGTCTTGACCCCCGTCAGCAAGAGAAGCACCTCAAAAAACGAAAATTGCTCGAAAATTAACAGCTGTCGGGTGCAAAGCAG
>CAVKLD010000093.1:0-5274 GCA_963657065.1 bacterium | reverse complement strand
GTACATAGCAGAGCATGACTTTAATGTCTTTTTTTGTCCTCAAGCCGCCGATTCCGACGCCTTCGGTAAAAGCATCATATTCTATAGACATATTTGTTCTCCGTTTTCAATTTATTCTGATATAATCATACGGAAGCACTGCGATATCGCCGATGAGTACCGAATAATTATTATAATTCACGTACACATGCGCACCGTTGTCAAATCCCGTGCAAAATACATTGTCTTCGATTTCACAGTGACTGACGATGCGGCACTTGCTCAAATTACCGAGTTCATCGGACGCACGCAATACAAACGCAACAGCTTCATTGAATGTCTGTTCGTAATAGTAGTGTGAGATTTCGTCAAAAACCCATAAATACTGCGGTTGAGCACCGTATTCAACGCATTTCAGCAGATTAAGCTGCGCCGCAGTTTCCGAATTGACCGGCGTGCCGGAATACCTGACGGTTGAATGAATTACCGCCGGAATAAGCGGGACAGCCTTGTAGGCGTCACTCTCGGCGTTTTGGACGGTAAGCGGCATATCGGTAAGAATCGCCGCATTCACAAGCGTATTAAAACTCACGCCGCTTACGGCAAGTTCCTTCCTTGCGGAAAACGCCGAAACATTTTTTGCGATCATCGAAGATACCGCGTCGGCGTTCAATCCCGATGACGAATCGGAATACGTGCCTATATCCCCGTCAAGGATGCAAAGCCCCGTTATCGGAAGACGTTCGGCACTGCTCATAAGAGAAATTGTATTTTTTTCTATGTTTTCCGCAGCGATTACGTTGACATTGTATTCTTTTTGTCCGATTTCGGGGAACAGCGGATTTTTAACCGTTGAGGTGATGTCGTTTCCGTACAAATCTTTGGCAAAATCATTGCTCTTGACACCGCCGGATTTTATGAGTGTTACGCCGGCATAAACCTTAAACTTCTGTTTTTCGGCGTACTCGTACAATCGCTGCAATCCCGACGTTCCGCCTGCCGAGCGAAGGACATGCAACTTATCGCCGCCGCTGCATACAAAACCGCCCGAAAACATTCCCTTAAGAACCATCTCTACGCTGTCAACACCTTTCGCCTTAAGGAGCTGCAGTAAATCTTCGGCATCTTCAAAAGTGGAAACGGTTCGTTTTGAGGTTCCGTCAACACTGATGGCAACGGATATATTCAGCGGATATTCATCGGAATCGACTGTATTTGACGACAGAGCGCCGTTGCGGATAAGTTCCTCACGGCAAAGCGACGCCATACTTATGTAGTCAACTCCGTCACCACATGCAAAACGGTAACAAACGGAGATTTTTCCGTTATACGATTGAGAATATACATATTTTCCGTTATCTTCAACATGCTCGGTGACGGTAAAAATCGGATAAACCGTTGCCGCACCAAAAGAATCTTTTTCGGCTCTCCTCGCCTTTATATCGGCAATCGCAGCACCGTCATCTATAACAGCCGCAAACGCACTGCCGCCTTTTTTGATACCGAAAACGGGTATTGCGGCACTGTTTTCGGATGAACCGTACACATCAAATGTGAGTTCCGATGTATTTTCATCCGCCGTGTCGGTATACATTATCGCACCGCATCCGTCGGGAACAAGCAGATAATCAGGCGACGTGCTGATGCTTTTCGACAGTACGCCGTCGTCGGCAGCGACTGCATTGTCCTCTTGTTTTTCATTATCAACATCGGTATCGACATCGGCTTCAGCTTCGGTTTCGTTTTCCGCTTCGGCGGTTTTTGAATGCTGCTCGTCGGCAACATCAAAACTCTCCCGTACCGACGAAAGAACAGCGTTCTTTAGCTGCGCATTTGCCGATTCGGCATCATTTTTAACTGCACCGAAATACGGCATAAGTGAAATGCTCTCCAAAACGGCATTCGGAGAAATTTCAATATTCGCGCAGTCAATCGAAACGCGCAAATCTCCGTTCGAAAAAACATACGACATCGTTATTTTTACTGCAGCGCCTTCGGAAACGGATGATATTTTTCCCGATGTGTTTTCGGCGCAATCGGCAATAAGATAAGCAACTGATACACCGTTCTCCGTTAACTCATAATTGTACGAACCGTATGCAATTGAGTTGTCCTGCGAATTCAGATAATAAACTCCGTCGGGAGTACGTAACACAACATCAAGAGCCGATGCGGCACCGTTTTCAAAAAACGGGAGAACAGACCATACGCAGTCTTCGGCGAATTCTGAAATACACACAGCAGCGGAAGACGGTTCAAACGACATAGCAGTAAAGCCCGATGCGGCAATGTTTATTTCGGGCACCGAGGACAATGAATGAAATGATGATGAAACAGAACCTGCATTTTCTACACTCCCTTTTATCGAAAAAAACGCAAGAGATGACTTTTTATCAAAACATCCCGCAGTTCCCAATAAAACAGCAGCAACTGTAAGCAATGCAATAATTTTTTGTTTTATTCGCACTATTACTATTCCCCCACCGAAACGTCCCGATTCTACATGATAACATATTAACATAAATTCTTATGAATTTCAAGCACAATGCACAGGAAATTAAGGAGAATTTTGTTTTTTACGCACAAAAAACATGTTTTTCGCATCAACCGACAAATTCGGCATACACATGCCCGCAAAGCCGAAAGAACGCCTGCAAACGTCAAGGACAAAAGCAAACAAATAAAACACCCTTCAGACGAGCTGCACAAAAAAAGATGCGACAGGCATAACTTTTCGTAACTCATTTGGAGGAGTGTTTTAAAAATATTTGTGTCCGTTTTTTATGTTACAATGTTTGCAGACCGACAGCACATCTCAAAATCAATCTGGCGTCGGAAACCGAAACGCTGGTTTCCCCATCGACGTCAGCTGCCTGATACTCTTTATATGAAAGACTTTCAAGTGAAACAGCCGCGCGCAAGGCAATGCGTGCATCTTTTATCGAAATTTCACCGTCGCCGTCAACATCACCTTTTTTATTCAAATCGGAATCAATGTCGGACGAATTCTCCTCGCCGTCGGGAACGGAATTATTTGTGAAAGCTTCGGATTCTGTGGTCGAAAAATCCTTATCTGCATCCGTAACATCGCTGTGAGTACTCAGCTCAACATTTGAGGTTGAAGAATCCACACTATCAGTACCGGTTGTTTTCGCAATCTCCGTCGGTAACGGATCGTCATCGACATTATACTCTTTTGTCATTGTTTCGCCGCAACGCGTGCAAGTATATTTCAGTTCACCCTTTTGTTCCGGAGTTGCCGTGACGGTAATCTCACCGTCGTTCCATGAATGACCGAGAGGTAATATCGCACTGCCCGCCGAAACAATGTAACCGCATGATGTGCACCTTGTGTATTCGCCCATTCCGCCGTCCGCACACGTCGCAGCTTTTTCGGGGACAACTTCAGTGCTGCTATGCCGGCATTTAACGTCAACAAAAAGACTTTGCGTCGTCAACTGCACACCTCTTGCGTAATCTCTCGTATATGCTTTACCGTCCAACTGGACGTCTATAGTTGAGGAAAACGATTCGTCATATTTTATGCTGAATGTGAGCGACGCAAGTTTTACATTGGACCTACCCTGCAGCTCCATGAAAAAAGCTCCGAGAATCAACGAACCGGAAGTTGAATTATTGCAATCCGTCATATTATTTTCCGAAGAACATTTTTCGAAAGACAGTTTTGCGTCGTCATAATTAACAGTCAACTGATAAGCATCGGTATATTCCGCATTATCAACATATATATCGACTGTTGCCGTATTGCTCTTAAAGTCGCAGGACTGCTGCAGCGTCACACTTGGCGCGGGATCAAGTGCATTGACCACAATCGGCAATCCAGAAAGAACAAGAAACATGCAAAGTATAACAGCACATATTACTTTCGCTTTTTTCATCTGCATTTCTCCCTTGTGAATGTCACGGATACCGCTTAACGTACATTTGAAATTTTTCCGTCTTTTTCAATTTGATGCATTAAAGAAAATTGAATCCGAGAACAGAGAATTTCCGCACTTATTTCTTTATTTCGAAAGATACGCCATCGAAACGTACCCTGTGTAGCCGTTATATGACACCTTGCCCCAGTAACGATAAACATCGTCTGTTTCGTCTATTTCAACGACTTCAAGAACTGCAACAGCGGTGCCGTCGGGAATACTTGCAAGCACTTCCGCATTGCGTCCGGGTTCTTTCTTAAAGCGGAGAGATGATCCGTCGGCGGAAACCTTATAATCGCCTGCCGCATACTTTGAAGAGGGCGTACCTATAGTGCCGGATATGGTCGTTTCACCGTTTTGATTTGTCACATTCGCGGACGTTTCGGAATCCGTGTAATTTTCCGGTGTGACAATATCGTCGGAATACTCTTTTTTCAAATATTTCATTGTTATCCAACCCTCATGACCGAGGTACGTGGTTTTGCCCCAATATTTAAACACTTCGTCTGTTGCCGTTTTGTCAACAAAAATCTCGGTTATCTCAAGTTTTGTCTTGTCCGCAATTTCAAGAAGCGGGTCAGTATCCTTATTGTGCTCTTTTCTGAAAAGCAACGCGACACTGCCGGTATTTACGGAATACGAACCGGGTTGATAAGTATCGTCGACCGGTGCTTCGGTAACAATCGGTTCTGTCGTCGAAACAGATTCTGTCGTTGTTTCAACCTCTTGTTTTGCCTTGACTTTACCGGCAACGATACCGCAGACAATAGCTCCGATAAAAAAAACGACGATAACGGCAGCAAAATAATTTTTCAATGAGCGAACAGACTTTTTTTTCTCATCTTCGTACGTATATGTATAGGTGGTATTGTCTTCCATGGTTGATTCCTTTCATTTAAACGCCAAAATATGGGACAAAAAAACAAGAAATCTTTTCTTAAACGTCCCAGATACAGTATACACACTATCCGTCTTTTTTTCAAGAGTAATATTGCAAAACTTATTTTTAATATGCTGTTGAGTACAATTAGCAGGCAACAGAAAAGAAATGAAAATTCAACTCGAAAGTTTGACAGCTAAAATTATGAATAGTAACCATTAGGCGTTGATGCGCCTGATTTTTTATGCCGGAACGAAAATTAAGAAAAATAAATTTTCTGAAGCTGAAAGACTCCGGTTTTACTCCTGCATATACCCGCAACATTTTTACCGGCAGGCTGCACAAAATATTCTGTTTCCGTACCGACTGCGAAATCCTGTCTGAAAACTTCATGAGAAAACAATCAGCCGGTAAAAAAATAAGGTACTACAACATCCTTAGAACAATAGAAAAAGTCCGCTTTCCGTTATATAT
>CAVKLD010000092.1:0-5296 GCA_963657065.1 bacterium | reverse complement strand
GCACAGAGAAAGTATTATTCACTCAATGATAGAATATAATGACAATTCCGTTATCGCACAGCTCGGTGTTTCCGATATGCGTATCCCGATTCAATACGCGCTCACCTACCCCGACCGATATCCGTCGCCTGTCAAAGAGCTTGATCTTACCGAGATCGGTTCGCTTACTTTTTACAAACCCGATTATGAAACGTTTGAATGTATCGATATCTGCAAGGATGCAATTACGCGCGGAGGGCTTTATCCCGCCGCTGTCAATTCGGCGAACGAGGAAGCAAACCGCCTCTTCAGAGAAGGCAAAATCGGTTTTGCCGATATTTGCAGACTTATAAAAACGGCATTTGATATCACCCCGAACAAAAAAGAATTTACGCTTGAAGATATTTTAGAGATAGATGCGTTGGCAAGAAAAACAGTATTGTCGGCAATCTAACGGCTAATTGTCGGACATGGGAGGAAGAATATGTCACTTAACACATTGACAATAACGATCGGCACCGTCTGGGGCAAGGTCTGGCCTGTACTTTTTGCAATTCTGTTTTTCGGAATCATCATTGCACTGCACGAATTCGGACACTTTATCACAGCAAAAATTTTCGGAGTCAAAGTCAATGAATTTTCGATAGGAATGGGGCCGACATTACTAAAACGCGTAAAGGGCGAAACGCAGTACTCTCTTCGCCTTTTTCCGATAGGCGGATTTGTCTCACTCGAAGGCGAAGACGAGGATTCAAACGATTCCCGCGCGTTCGGGAATCAAAAGGCATGGAAACGTTTTATTGTCATTGCCGCCGGCGCAACGCTGAATGTAATTCTCGGACTTGTTCTGATGGGTGTAGTGGTCGGCATGGAGGGAATGATTTCAACCACCGTTGTAAGTGCCGTTTCTCAAAATCTTGAACAATCCCAGGATACAATCCAAGTCGGCGACAAAATAACATTGATAAACGGCTCGCGTGTTGTTTCTGCGCGCGATCTTTACTACCAGCTTTACCGTGATGACGACGGTATTTTCGATATAACCGTCAAAAGAAACGGTGAAAAAATCGTTTTCAGCGACATAAGCATACTGTACGATGCCGAAAAAGGTTTTTGTGATTTTGTAGTAGGCAGCGAAAAGGTAACTGCGCTCAATATTTTGACCGGCGCGGTCAAAGAAACGGCATCAATGACGAAACTTATATTTTTAAGTCTTGCCGATATGGTTCGCGGTCAATACGGACTGAAAGATCTTTCCGGACCTATAGGAACAATAGGAATAGTCGCCGAAACGGCAGGCGAAGCCGTAAGCAGCGCAGACTACTCGGGAATAATTTTTATTCTCGCATTTATAACGGTCAACATCGGCATAGTAAATCTCCTTCCTCTTCCCGCACTCGACGGCGGCAGACTGTTTTTTATAGTCATAGAAGGTATTTTCCGTAAACCCGTGCCGAAGAAATTTGAAGCCGTTGTCCATGCGGCAGGACTTATTTTACTGCTCGGACTAATGGTGCTGATTTCATTTAACGACATTGTAAACCTTGTGAGGAAATAGAAAAATGAGCAGCAAAAAAAAAGTAAGAATCGGAAATTTGACAATAGGCGGCGGCGAACTCGTTCGAGTGCAAAGTATGCTCAACACACCTGCCGGCGACTGTGAAGCGGCTGTAAACCAGGCAAAAGAACTGGAACGCGCCGGATGTGAAATAATACGCGCCACGGTTCCGGATATGTCGGCTGTTAAAACTATTGCCATTCTGAAAGAAAACTGCACCGTGCCCATTGTTGCGGACATTCATTTTGATTATAAAATGGCGCTTGAAGCACTTGCGGCGGGTGTCGATAAAATAAGAATCAACCCCGGCAATATCGGCAGCAACGAAAAAGTAAAAGCGGTTGCCGATGCGTGCCGGCTTCGCGGCGTACCGATAAGGATAGGCGTGAACTCCGGCTCTGTTGAAAAACATATTCTCGCAAAGTACGGTTCACCAACTCCCGAAGCACTTGTTGAAAGCGCGATGTATCATGTCGGGTTGCTTCAAAAATTTGACTTTGACGACATTGTGATATCTCTAAAATCTTCGGATGTGCAAAAAACCGTTTCTGCATACAGGCTTATATCTCAACAATGCAGCTATCCGCTCCACGTCGGCGTTACGGAGGCGGGCACACTGCGCATGGGACTTATAAAATCTGCGGCAGGAATAGGCAGTCTGCTCGTCGACGGAATCGGCGACACCATCCGTGTTTCCCTCACAGCTCCTCCCGTAAAGGAAGTATACGCCGGGTATGACATTCTGAAAGCCGTCGGAATTCGCTCACACGGCGCAAATCTCGTATCATGCCCCACGTGCGGACGAACAAAAATCGACCTCATAGGTCTTGCCGAAAAAGTTGAAGATGCTCTTCGCAGATGCGACAAAGAAATAACAGTCGCGGTAATGGGATGTGTGGTAAACGGTCCCGGTGAAGCGAAAGAAGCGGATATAGGCATTGCGGGCGGAAACGGTGAAGGACTTATTTTTAAAAAAGGCGAAATAATTCGCAAGGTCGACGAGAATGAACTTTTTGATGCGCTGATGGATGAAGTCAGCAAGTTGTAATTTTTTCCTTACGTTAAAGTTATGCGCAAACACACTTTAACGGTATAAAAATCAAGATGTAAACGCGGCGTGTAAGTCAAAAAAAACAGCTTACACGCCGTATTTTGTTTTCCGCGTTGACCTCGCAAAAAAAAACGGATTTTGCCTGCGTTTCCATCGTACGCTTTTTCCGCTCAATGTCAACCGCGCCTTGTCGGATTTGCTGCGTCTGCTCTACTGGGATTATTGCAAATCAACCTTGTAAGACTGTTCTTTTGCTTTTGAATTTACTGTATAATTTTGGAGAGCATAATTTTTTTATCATAGACTTTACACAAGTATATTTCTATGGTATAATAGTAACAAATTATATTCTGTATGATATTAAGGAATGACAAAAATGCACAACCTACCTAAAAGATTCTCTTGTTTACTGCTGATAATACTGTTACTGGCGGAAATATCTGCACAGTCGCTTGCTGAAACGGTAACAGATACATACAATTACAAAGTCAAGTCCAACACCACTCTCTACGTCAGAAGCACCCCGAGCACAGAGCTTGAGCCCATCGGCAAACTTTCCGGCAACACAAGAATCAACGTTACAGAAACAACGTATGCAAACAATAGAAACTGGGGGAAAATTACTTACAACAACAGAACCGCGTGGGTGTGCGTTGACTATTGCGAAAAAATCAACTCTCTGCCGGTCAGTCCGGATATACCGAGTGAAATGCAGGTTGATTGGACTGTAATAGATATTTCAACATTCCAAAGACCCGAGAATTTTGATTGGAATGCCGCAGTTGCTGCCGGTGTAAAGGGCGTCATTATAAGGATTGGCGGACGCGCTGTCGATGAACCAAGAGAAATATACGATGATGAAAGTTTTATGACACACTACAACAACGCCATTGAGGCAGGATTATATGTCGGAGTGTATTTTTTTAGTTATGCGCTGAGTAAAACCGAAGCCGAAGAAGAGGCTGCGTTTGTTATAGATACGTTAAAAGCAAACAATTGCAAACTTTTACTGCCGGTTTTTATTGATATTGAAGATTATGAAAAAGACATGAAGCACCGCACTGCCGGCACACAAGTATGCGACACGGTTGTCAATACATTTTGCGACATGGTTGAGGACGCCGGCTATTACCCCGGAGTTTACTGCAATCTTGATTACACGCGAACATTGTTAAGTCCGTCTGTCTTTAACGAGCGCGCAGTATGGATAGCACACTGGGATACAACCTGTGACTACAGCGGCACTTATCACATGTGGCAATATACCGACAAAGGATACATTGACGGATATCCATACAGAATTGACATAAGCCGCTGCTACATGAACTTTCCAAAGCTCATAACATCGATTGAAGAAGGGAAAAAGAATGCGGAAACGGCAGACAAGGAAGAAGAAATCGAAACATACGGCGAACATATCGCATCCGAATGGAAAGTAAAAACAGAAGCGACATGCAACACAGCCGGCGAACGGATTAAAGTCTGCACCGACAGCAAGTGCGGAAAAACAATCGTATCAGAGATTATTCAGCCGTCGTTTTCATCACACAACAGATCAACACCGTTCGTTTCACTTGTTGATACCGATATAAAAGTGGGTGCAACCTTGTCCGAAAGTCAAAAAAAGTTCTTGCACCCGGACAGTGAAAATTCAATCTACGGCATAAAATATTCCGAAGTATGTGAAAAAAACGGCGGCATAAAACTTACATATTGCAAAACATGCAAAACTGTCTTGACAGTGTCATACTACTACAAAGATGTGTGCGAACACACAACGGTTGCGGAAAAGGAAGTCGTGGCTTCATGCACGACTTCCGGAATAGAAAACGAACGATGCACAAAATGCGACAAAATAGTATCTTCCAAATTAGTCTCGCCGGCAGTCCACAATTCCGACAAAGTCAAATCCACAGCAACATGTTCATCCGACGGCGAAAAAAGCTATTTCTGTTCAAAATGCGGAATAACGGTTCGCACCGAGTTTTCGCCGAAAACATATCATAACTTTACCGGTGAGTACAAAACCATGCTCACAGACGTATACGACGGCACTGTTTCCGTTCAAGTATGGTGCACCACGTGCTCGCAGAACATTGTTTTCACAGCACCGTACGGCGGCACCGAGGGAAAAGATAATATTGATATCAACGATGCACGAAACGCCTTGAGGAATGCCACCGGACTTGAAGACTTCACCCCGCTGCAAAAAGCGGCAGCGGATATAGACATGGACGGTAAAGTGTCCGTTTCCGATGCAAGATACATCCTAAGATTTGCTATTGAACTCGAAGATCCAAAAGAAATATACAATACTTTTATAAAAAATCATAACGGCAAGAGCAGCACGGAATAATATAAACCGACCCCCCAAGAGTCAGACAAAATCTAACGGTTGGGCGGTCGGTTTTTTATGTAAAAATTAAAATATTACAGCGCAGCAGTCATAAAACTGCTACGCCATGCAAAGTGACTTGGTTCTCCTTTAAATTTTGTGTAAACACACTTTAATGCTATAAAAAACAGAATTGTATATGGGCGAATGAGCCGCAAAACGGCTCGTGCGCCGTAATTGCAATCCGACTGCGAAGAAATCTTCAAGTTGAGAGTGGATTTTACCGCGGTTCTTGTGTATGCGACCTTGTAAAATAACGTGTGTAAGTTAGAAAAAACAACTTGCACACTTTTTGTAATATTAGTAAAGTGTG
>CAVKLD010000091.1:0-5344 GCA_963657065.1 bacterium | reverse complement strand
TGAATTGTCACCGTGTCGGTGTCGTTTAGGAAGCTGACTACACTGCCGCTGACATAACCGTTGGCAGCTTCGCTCTCTTTGAAGGTATGCGAATCGTTCTTTTCAACCCTGCCGCATACGGAGCAGGAATAGTAGTAAACGGCTTCACCGGTATTTGTTCCTGAGGTTTTCAACGCTTCGGTTTTTTTAACCGCTGCAGTGAAGGTGTGCAGCCCTTGTCCGTATCGTGCAATGCAGCCATCGTTCAGGCATTTGTGATAATGATTGTCCATGCTTGCGGACCACGCGCTGTCGTAATTATGACTTGACACTTCACCGTATATTGCACCGCAAATATCGCACGTTGCACGCTTTGTACATGTGGCAACATTAGCACCGGTGGAGATATGCTCTTCTTCATTTACTTTCTTTTCACACCACGAGAATTCGCAATTTTTCCAATGTTTCGTTTCGTCGTACTGCCAACTGCCGCCGTCTGACTGGTGCTTCGGGATTGTCAGAGCTTCTTTTGTTGTTTCATTTCCAAATTTATCAAAATACTGATTACAACCGGGAGTGTTGCAAACATAGTGCGCGTCCATTCCGTCTTCATCATGGGTGCTATTCTTGAAAAAAACATAATCGTCTTCTTCGTTGTAGCCATGATAGCATCTTGATATTACTTCGTTGCTGCCTTTCACTATCGCTCCGCAGTCATCACACTGAGTATATGCGAGATGACCCGTGGACATGCATGTGGCACCCAGATACGGGACATAGGTCACATTGTTGTGCCTGCAAGATACATCAACCTCTAAATCGGGAGAAATATATGATGTCTTTTCAGAGGTGTAAGGAATCTCCCCGTAGGTTGTAGCTCTATTGAAATAGTTAGCGGGATCTGTCTCCGTACGCAGCGTTATTTTGCTGTGGGTGTACACATCACGATCCACATCATAGACGGGATCTCCCTCCTTAAAGGCATAGCCCCATTTGGCATGCGCAGTAAGGTATATTCTGTACGTGCTGTCAGAGTCAATTCGATCGCCGGGGGATGCGATCAGTTCTTCTCCGTTGCTGCTGATACGCAGTATCTTCAGAACTTCAAGGGTGTACTCTCTGCTTACCTGCGGTTCAACGGTGATGTCACGAACATAATTGTCTTTATGCAAGCCTTTCACGGTACCGGTTGCGTTGGTTATTATTGGTGTTGGATAGGAATACAGACTGATTATAGCAGTGCTTTCGTTAGTAACTTTTACATAATACGAGTCATAATCGCTTGCCAAGCCCGTAATGTTAACAATTGGCTTGGCACTCGAATCGAACGCAAAGCCGTCCTTCGCCGTCAAGGTGATACCTTTATAATATTTCGTCTGCAAGTCGGCAGGGTAATTATTGTTGTTGTTCAAGTCCTCATAATCTTCGCTGCCCTGCCACACTGTTTCTTTGTTTATGGTATAGCCAGCACTGTCGGAAACGGATACCGTGCCGCTTGTTTTGTCGCCCTCAATAAGCGGTGCGGAGATGTCCAGATTTACTCGGTCAATATGGGTTTTTGTATTTTCCGCCACTCTGTACATCAGCAAATAATCGTTGTGCGTTGCCGTGTCGTTTACAACTTCACCGTTCTTCATCAGATCTAATCTGAAAATAGCCTGTTGTGTAGTCGTATGAGTTTTTGGGATGGTGTAACTCCATTCGTTTACTAAGCCGCCGGATGTCGCCTTAGTGATAATACTGCTGCTTGACACCACGAATTCGGTAACGGATTGAGTCTGGAAAGTTACCTTATAGGAATAACCGGCGTCCTTCATCTCCTGCGGCAGGTCATACCAGCGGAAAGTGAGGAGGTGATAACCTAAGCCGCTTACAGAATAAAACGGAGCTTTTCCGGATATGAACGACGCTCCGTCGTCAATATGCTTTGGCTTTTCAACGGTGTTATTATCCAGCAGGACCTCTTTAAGTCCGAACGAATCAGGAAAAATTTGGACGTAGCCGCCATCAGCTATCATATATCCTATGTTCGGATATTTACCGACTGCGCTCATATTTTTCTTTGTAATGTAGTAGTTTTGTATGTATATATCTTTATATTTATACTCATCGGAGAATCTTCTGATATAGACGACGCTGTCACCTATGCAGGCAGCCAATGCGTCTCTGTTCATTCTCGCTGCAGTAGCATCCGGTCCTACTAAATCATCCTGAGTGGTATCATACAGAGAAATTGCCATGTAGTCATGACAGCTGTATTTGTCCTTATTGCTATCCGTAACAAGCGAGGAGAAAGTACCGCCGCGCAGCAAGATCGGAATATAGAATTTTTTACTGACGGAAATACCTTTTATGCCGGGATTTACAACAAACCTGTCTTTGAAATTACCGCCGTAAATTGCAATGCGCGTAGAAAAGGTGTCAGAGGCTGTCAGTGCAGCATCCACCTGTACGCAGTTATTGAAAACTCCTCCGTTTATTGTAACCGCAACGTCATTTCCGTCCGGAAGACCGATAATTCCGACATTACCGGTAAATTCTCCGCCGTTTATAGTTAGTTTGCCGTAGGAAGCGATTGCGGAATTTCTTCTATACAGATTTTCCGCTACTCTCTCTTCAAAGGCATAGTTAAGACCTTTAACGGTGCCCCCGTTTATCATAATTTCAGAGGTTTTGTCGGCAACAATCGCGCCGTTCGGCATGTCTGTTTTCATGTATTTATTGTCGGCTTCAACAGTATAGCGTTTTTCGAAGTTACCGCCGTTAATAACGACACGCGAGTTATCTTCCACACGAATGAGGTTATGTGACTTTTTGTCATCCGTGAAACTCGCGCATATCCAGTTCCTGCTGTTCTGGCTGTAAGTGCTGTCATCTATCGTAAGAGTTGAACCGCCTGTTACGCGGAACATATACGGCAGATCCGGGCCATCGGTTTTTTGCCGAATATAAATGTCGTAACCCGCAATATCCAGGAATATTTTCTTACCATTGTCGATATCAATTTTTATCGCATCGTTCCACTTCTGAATATACTCCAGATTGTTTGCCAGCTTAAAATAGGCGGTTTCATTGGCAGACACACCGTTTTTAATCCAGCTCTGCAAAATATCGTAGCCTTCAACAATATACGGGTTTTCTGCCGTGCCTTTGACTGCGGCAGATACCGGCACTGCCGACAGCGGCAGCACGGTGAAAATCATCGCAAGTGCAAGAATCAGGGACAGGAATCGTGTTCGTTTGTTTGTTTTCATTGAAATTGCCTCCTTTTAGTTAAATTTTTATGTACTCAAAGTGTTTCCAGCAGTGCGGGAATGTACTTATCGGTCATGGACAGAAAGACAAATTCGTCAATAAAACCGCCGCGCTTCGCCGCCGTGACTTCTGCGGCAAGCTGCCTGTCGGCACGCTCCTCAACGGCAAGAATAATACGGCACTCCGGCTCGTCCTCTCTGACCGCTCTGCATATCGACAAGCGTTTTGGCAACATCCACGGAGTGTAACCGGTGACCTCCATAAAAAGCGCATCCGGCTTGTGCATACGGCACATTTCCGCGGTAAGTTCGGGACTCTCGGAAATAAGCGACTGCCATTCCTTTAAGTCCTGCATCAAAACCCGCTGCAAATTCTTTGCATAGAGTGTGCTCTGCATATCCAGAACGATTTTCTTCACAGGTCGATCACCACCTTTTTCTTATTACTGATGCATTTTAATGCTTTACAACTATAATTATACGGATTGTTTTCCGTTTGTCACTGACACGTATGTTAGTACGTTCACGATTTCGGCATTTTTTAAGATTTTTTGCCGTTTTCGGGTTTCAGGGAAACAATGCACATTCATATTCTTCGTCAATCGACAACAATCAGGTCGCCCGGCACAGTGCCTGCGGCATCCGGGGAAAGCACCATGACTGCCGGAAGGCCCTCCGAGATTCCCTTCCTTTCGAAATAAAAACAGGAAGCACTGTCCGGATTGCGCAGCGAAAACAGCGGATCTTTCTCCTCTGGCCTCGCACCTTCCTGAATCAGGAGCACGGTGATATCCCGGGTCGTATCGCCGTGACGAAGCACCGCAAGGTCGCCCTTATGGAATATACCGAGCCGCACATACCCATAGACTGCGATCGCGTTTTTGTAGCGTATGGCATTCGAAATGCTCACACATAAGGGCTTGAGCTTGGGCAGCGGATGCACAAGCCTGACCTCAAACACATTTTCGGCGCCGCCGAAGGACGCACGAAGCCGCTCGCGGTAAGCGTCGATTGTTGCAAGCTCCTGCTTCACCTGCTCCCCAGTCAGCTCACAAACGGGATATACGGTCAGGTATGGCGAAGTATAGTTGTCCGGGTCAAACCAATTCGGTGGACTGTAATCGGGGTTGCGCTCAAAACGCTTCGGGTATTTGACAAGCAGCGCGGCAGCACAGTCGCGACAAAGGATTCCCTCGTCGTTGTTGAGATAAATATTGTCGGAAGAAAACGTCTTGAACTTTATTTGTGTGCCGCACCCGACGCAAAACGTTTTTCCCGTTTCGTTTTTGTTTTTTTCAGCCATGGTAATCTCCTTGCCGATTTTCTCTCTTTTTTATCGATACCCGTCCGTAAATTTCAATACAGAAACATACCCCACACGGATAACACAAATACAGCAATCGCGATTATTACAAACAGTATTCCCTGTTTCGATTTCTTTGCCGACATAAAAATCTCTTTATCGGCAAAAATTAAATCGGTAAGCATCATTCGCCGCGACTTTGCGTCTCCGACAAGCGTACGGTCGCCGTTTGGCAACAGCTTGTAAATATACGGTCGGTCATATGCTCTGACACGCGCGGTATGTATCATAAAAAGCAGGCTTATGACTACGGTAAGAATAAACCACATGGAGCCCCCGCGAAGATCAAGACCGCCTATTTCATCCGTTACGCTGCGTCCGTTTGCAAGAGCCGCAGCGGCAGCAATCGCAGCAGACGCAAAAACGGGTGCAAATATCAGCGCAACGCACTGCACGAGCAAAAACAGAAGACGGCGCATCGTCAAAAACTTATATTCGACAGTAGTTTCGTGTCCGTCAATATTTTCAAAAAACACGGGCGGCGAACACTGCGGTTCGGACGGAACGTCCTGCGACAGCAGCAGCCTGCCGTTTTCGCGGCGCGCACGGACTTTTTCACCGCGTTTTATGACACGCGCGGCAACAGGTGCACGCTCATGACCCATAAAAATAAAAAACAAAAATCCGAAAAATCCTCCGAACAGTGCGGCATATTGCCACGTAAAAGAAATGATCGCGCACAGCAGCAGTGTGACCGCCGCGGTATATACCGCCGCCTCAACTGCCCAGAACGGGAAAGGTTTTTTCT
>CAVKLD010000090.1:0-5596 GCA_963657065.1 bacterium | reverse complement strand
GGTCAACATAGAATACATGTATGCGTTTATGGGTAAAACCGACGGTAAAGCATGGACTGTCATGCGTGTTGACAATAACATAAAAGCCGAAACGGTGCTGCATGAAAGCGGTATAAAAACGCTTGACAGCACAGCAAACTTCGGCAACTGAATTCAAAAGCAATCACAAGAAAATCAAAAAAATATACATAACTAACGGAGGCATGCTATGTTCAGTGATACAATATCTTCCCGCTTCGACGGCATTTTTACTGAAATCCCGAAAGCGACGCCAACTCAAGGAGAGCCGGACGGTCCTCTCACCGGCAACGGTGATATCGGACTTACTTTCGGAGTTCAGGACGGCTTGCTCAAAGGTTTTATCGGCAAAAACGATATATGGTGCGCATCCCCGAACCAATTCGGCGGCGGTGTGAAATCCGTAGCCGCATTTGCTCTTTCTCTCGGCTGCGGAATTGACGGAGCTGCTTTTTCGGCGCACGAAGCACTGACAACCGCCGATCTCGAAGTCAAACTGACGACCGATGAATGCACGATACGCATTGACAGCTATGTACCGTATGAAGAAAATGCAGTAGTAATCAAGCTCACCTGCGAAAAGGGCAATACGTTTGTTCGTGCGGATCTTTACGCGCAGGACTTTGATAAATGCAGAATAACCCGCAAGACCACGGGGACTCATGCGCACATATCAAAGGCATACGACCGTGACGAATACACTTTTAAGACTTACTGCGACGCGGATATGACCCGCGTCGACGGCGGCAAATTGTGCTTTGACGTTAACGAGGGCGATACCGCAACATTTGTCATTACGGTGTTTACAAATTACGACGATCAGAGCCTGCGCACAAAAAAAATCGATTTGGAAAAGGCGCGGGCGGCTCATCTCGCATTTTGGAAATCTTTTTGGAGCAAATCACACATAAGCATTCCGTCAGAACCTAACATTGAAAGATTTTGGTATGGTTCGCAGTACATTATGGCATGTTCGGCAAAAAAAGACCGCTTCGCCCCCGGAATATTCGGACCGTTTATCACGTCGGAACAAGCAAACTGGGGCAGTGATTTCCATCTCAACTACAACTATGAGGCTGCGTGGTGGGGTGTATTTTCGTCAAACCACGTTGAATTGGCGGAGCCGTATGACAAACCTCTGTTTGAGTATATGCCGAAGTCACGGCAAAACGCGCGGGAGCTTCTCGGCTGCCGCGGTATTTACAGCATTGTCGGAATAGGTCCCATGGGGCACGAAAGCGAAGCGATGTTCCGCAAAGACGGCACTCAGGAAAGACAAACGCCGTTCTGGGGACAAAAAACAAATGCAGCTTATGCCGCAGTAAATATGATAATGCGTTTTTATTCGACCTACGACACGGATTATGTTCGCGAAAAGGCTTATCCGTATTGCAAAGAGGTTGCCGACTTTTGGGAAGATTATCTCAAGTGGGACGGGAAAAGATACGTTGTCGAAAACGACTGCATACATGAAAACGGATATCTTGCCGGGCGGCATGAACCGTGGAAAAACACAACAATCGATTACTCGGACGATTGCAATTCCCTGTTGTCGCTGGGACTTGTCCGTATGCTGATGAGAGGACTACTGCAAATGAGTGAGTTCCTCGGAGAAGACGAAAACAGACGAGAAAAATGGCAGCATATACTTGACAATTTGAGCGAATACCCCACGCAAATCCGTAACGGCAAAAAAGTTTTCAGATACACCGAAAAGGGCATGGACTGGTGCGGCGGTAATTCTCTCGGCATTCAGCATATTTATCCCGCGCGCGGTATCGGTCTGTCTTCCGATCCTGAGCTGCTGCAGATTGCAAGAGATACCGTTGTTGAGATGGCACGGTGGGAAGATTACAACGCATTCCCCACCTTCTTTACCGCTGCGTGTTTCCTGGGATACGACCCCGACGATTTGCTTAAAAAACTCAACAGAGAACTTCGCGTTCACGGCTTCGACAACCTGTTCGTTTATTACGGCGGCGGTGGTTTGGAATGTGCAAGTACGGTTCCCTCAACCGTCAACAATATGTTTATGCAGAGCCATGAAGATTATATTCGCATTTTCCCCGTCTGGAACAAAAATACCGACGCATCGTTTGAAAATCTTAGGGCGGACGGCGCATTTGTCGTGAGCGGCGGCGTAAAGGACGGAATAATATCTTCCGTAACCGTTGTCAGCGAGAGGGGACGCACTCTTAAGGTTCTCTGCCCGTGGAAAAACGGCATGAAAATACTCTGCGCTGAAAAACAACTTGATTACGGAATCGAACACGTGAAAGACGGTGATGTTTACAGCGTTGAAACGCAACCCGGACTGACTTACATTCTGTCCGAGGCGTAATGCGCCGCTCCCCTTGCGGCAGGCGGACAGTATAATAATACGAAGGGCATGATCGTGCATAAAAACAGTCATGCCCTTTTATTTAAAATTTTTGCGTAAACTTTTTAGGATAAAGTACCCAAAATCGGTTGACTATTTTTAAAATCAATGTATAATAGTCCCATAGTTTAACCGCATCGGGAGGAAAATATTATGAAAAACAAAAAAATCGGAAGATATCAAATACTGCTTATTTTATTTGCGGTTTTTACCGTGTTCTCGTTTGTTTACCGCGACGCACGGTACAAATGGAATGACATTCCCTACATGGTTATTCCTGACGTTATTCTTTCGGCGTCATCGGGTGCATTGTTTGCCATGATATTAAAAAATAAAAAAATTGTATGGCGGATTCTCGCCGGAATTGTCGGTTTTCTTATCCCGAACGGATTACTGTGGGGAATATCAATGCCCCTGGGCAGCTCTGTTACTGACGGCGGAAAAGCTACGGGGATATCTTTTGTTATCTATTTTGTCGTTTATGCGGCAATTTGGCTTTTCGTGTTCCTGTCCGAAAAAGAACAAACAAAAACCGCTTCAAGAGCAACAGCTGTTGCGGCGGCATTGGTCATGCTTGCTGGATGCACTGTCAGTGCTCTGCCTTTGAAAACGACCGATAAGGAGGAAAAATATAACGCCGCCGTAGCAGCGACGGAAATATTCGAAAATGATTTCGAAACGGCTGTTCCGCAGACGGAGATATACAGGATTGTCACTTCACATTTCAAGTCGCCTCTTGCGGACGGAAAAACGGAAAAGAAATGTATAGTGATAGGTTTTGACGGTACGCGCGCCGATATCGTTTCAAAATATACCGAACATAAGAATAGCGCGATAAACGAGATACTGTCTTCTGGCGGTCATGCGTACCTCGGATATTGCGGCGGAGTTCAGTGGCCTGCCGAGAACACACAAAAAACTTCTACGGCTCCCGGCTGGTGCTCTATACTGACCGGATGCTGGGCGGACAGTCACGGCATCGACCAGAACTATATTCCGAAGTCGCTTGAATACAAGTCGCTGTTTTTGACTCTTGTCGAGGACGGAATTGTTGATTCGACGAAGTTCTGCGTGTCATGGAACGGTCATTTTAAAAATGAAAACTGCACGTACTACCCCGAAAAGCAGTACGCCGAAACAAACGGTTTAAATGCATCTTATATTGATGCTGTTGACGATAACGGCACGTTTAAGAACGTCGCCGAGGATATATCTTCGGCGAACTGCAGCGATTTCCTGTTTTGCATCTTCGAACAGTGCGATCATGCGGGACATCAGACAAACTTCACCCCCGAGAATTTCGGATATGTCGCCGGTTTTGAAAAGAATGACAAATATGCTTACGATATAATCGAGCAAATCAAAAACAGGGACACCTACAACACAGAGGACTGGCTGATAATCATCACGACCGACCACGGCGGATATCTTGACGGTCACGGCGGCGCAACAAAACAGGAAAGATACACGTTTATAATAGCAAACAAAGAGCTGTAAAAGCATTTGAAAAAACACACCAAGCGGAATACCGCAAGGTGTGTTTTTTTTAACACGAATCAATTCAGCGTAAAGACTCCGCCGAATATAAGTCGCATAAGCAGATCTACCGCGCATGACAATACTCCGAACAGCACACATACTCCGCAGAATATTAAATACCTTGCACCGTTTACGCCGTCGCGGCTTTCAGTAAAAGAAATTTTGAAGACTTTTCCTGATGCCGAACAGCACATTTCGCACAAGTACACAAGCGACAACACACAGAAACACCCGCCGGGCACAACCATGATCGCGTAATATCCGTATCCGACGGCGGAAAATGTCCCGATGAGATATGCTGACATGATACCGTTCATCATTCCTTTTGCAAACGGAACGGCGGCAATAAACGGTATACCGGCTGCACTTATACCGGATAGCATTGCAATGCCGCTCAGGGTGAATGTCACGGCAATTTCACTCATAAAAAGCGACACTGCGGAGCGTGAAAAATACCTTTGCACAAGCAGTGCGATAAATTCACGTTCTCTGTCTGCGCCGAAGTAAGCCGATATTCCCGTTATCAAACCGCACAGAAATATCATGCACATAAAAATGATTACTCCGTTCTTTCTGAAAATATCTTTTCCGCCCGCAAAAATCGGCAGCTTGCGTTTTGAATAAATCATAAGTCTTTTCATTTGAGTTGCAGTCCTTTGTTATATTTTTCTGCCGGCAGCCGTTCCGATGAAAGATGCCGCGATACAAACAATCGGTATAATAAGTACGGTCAGTCCCGTCTGTGAACCGGAAACCGCAATTACCGGCAGTATCGCGAAAAGTATGGATACAGCAAACGATATAATAAACATTATTATCGGATTAACTTTTGTCGGTCTTGTGTTTAGAAATGACATGAAAACGGAGATGAAACCGCAAATAATTATGTATGCGGTTTTATAAACCGATGGCGCAATGTCATTTTTTGTCATCGCATAAGCTAACAAAATCACGAGCGCAGTAAACAAAAAGAGTGATACGGATATGCTGATTAGAATTGTCGCAAACGGTGTTTTCTTTTTATCTTTCATTTTGCAAAAACCTCCTTCCCTTTTGACTGTCCGTTATATAGTTATGAAAAGAACTCGCCAGACAGAACAAAAAAAAGACGGCACACTCCGAATAGGAATGTACCGTTTGTTGTTACCGAATCGAATATCAGTTATCGCCTTTCTTTGAACGCTGCTTGCCAGCTTTCTTCTCTTCTTTTTCGGCATTTTTTGCAGCTTCAAGAGCGGCTTTCTCTTCAGCCATACGCGCATTGGCTGTATCGTTTGTTTGAATTGCCCAACGCATGAATTTGACCTTTGTCCTGTCCGCGCCCGTTTCGATAACGACAGAATCCTCCTTGACCGTAACGATTCTGCCGCTGATGCCGCCGATAGTGGTAACATCGTCACCGATTTGAATCGAATCGCGAAGTTTTTGCTCTTCCGCCTGTTTCTTTTTCTGCGGTCTTATCATTACAAAATACATAACCGCAACCATTACAACAAGCATAACAATCATGGAAAGTTGACTTTTGCCGCTCGTCCCTTCGCTCGCTGTGGTTTCAAGTAAACTAAAAAACATTAAACCGTCCTCCGTATATACGTATTGAAGTTATTATATAAAAATCACACCAAAAATGCAAGTGTTTTTTTATAAATTTGATACTGT
>CAVKLD010000089.1:0-5661 GCA_963657065.1 bacterium | reverse complement strand
CCGGAAAATGTGCCGCAAGAAGTGACTGCGACACTTTGTCATGCAGTTTTCTGTTAGCATCGGTTATCTGCTCAAAAAAACGCATTTTTTCAGTGCCGATGCCGCTCTGAGCGGGGACAATGTCACCGTAATCAACAACGGCAAAGCCGAGTTTCTTCAGTCCGTCCTGAAGTCCGGCGTACCGTATCGCCATAGGCCCCATGTTAACACCGCGTTTTGACGCGCCAAAATCGGTTTCCGTTCCTATTATGTCAACTGTTTTCACTGCCGCTTGCCTCACCATATCAAATCACCCTTGTGCAACGCAGTTTAATAAAATCAGCGGTTGCATGTTTATTTGGTTTAAATTCTATCATATTTTTCCGTTACGAGCAAGCATAAAAACACGAAAAACTGATTTCGTAATTACGGAAAAAGGCTTGATTAAAGATGCATTTGCGGTTATACTGTAATCGGCTCAGAAATCGGTCATTCGTCGTATGGGAGATTCAAAATAATGAGATTTGGCACATGCATAGGCAAGAATACGAATTTTATCCCTTTTGCTGCGAAAGCAGGATATGATTATTTTGAAGCAAGTTTCTGTCTGCTCGCAAGAGGTACGGATGACGAATTTGCAAAACTCAAGAAGTATGCAGATGAGAACGCAATAAAATGCGAAGCCGCAAACTCTTTCATGCCCGATGATCTGCGCGTGTCCGGTTCGAACATCGATTACGGCAAGATAAAAGAGTACATTGAAAAAGGAATGTACAGAGGCTGTGCCGTCGGACTCAAAACGGTTGTATTCGGGTCGGGCGGCGCACGGAACATACCGGACGGTTTTTCATACGCGGAAGGAGTACGCCAACTGGCGTACTTCCTTGGTGAAACGGTATCGCCTATTGCGGCGAAATATGGCATCATCGTTGTAACGGAGCCGCTTCGGGCACAGGAAAGCAACATAATAAATACCGTGAACGAAGCGGTTATGTTAAGCGTTGCGTCGGGGAAAGATAATATTCGGTCGCTTGCAGATTTATACCACATGAAATTTGCCGGCGACACTGCGGAAAGCATCAAAAAACTTAAAGGTTCAATAGAACATGCACATATTTCGAATCCGTTGCCGCGAGGGAATGCCAAAAGGTGTTACATGAAGCCGGGCGACGAATGCAACTACGGGGAATTTGTCGAAGCACTTGAGTTTGCCGGCTGTCCGCGCTGTTCAATCGAAGCCGGCACAGATAATTTTGCCGCTGATGCGAAAGACGCGATGCAAGTAATAAAATCGCTGTAGAGGTATTTGCGGTCGGCATGGTTTTTAATCGGAGGGAACGATATGAATATTTTGGTAATAGACGGACAGGGTGGCAGACTCGGTAAATATCTTTGCGAACGTATTTCTGAAAAATATCCCGATATTTCTCTTACCGCTGTCGGGACAAATTCCACGGCAACTTCGGCG
Source organism: bacterium (assembly GCA_963657065.1). Lineage (GTDB taxonomy): Bacteria > Bacillota > Clostridia > Oscillospirales > Acutalibacteraceae > RUG806. The sequence continues at coordinate 4,214 of CAVKLD010000089.1, read as the reverse complement.
ATGATGAAAGGCGGCGCAAAAAAAGCGGCAACGGGTGAAAATTCGGTCGCCGTGCTGTGCAAAACCGCCGACGTCATAATCGGTCCCGTCGGCATGGTCATTGCCGATTCGCTTCTCGGTGAAGTCACTCCGAAAATCGCACTTGCCGTTGCTCGAAGCAATGCAGTCAAAATAATGATTCCGTCCGACAAATGCGGCAATATCGTCGCCGGAGTCAAAAACAATACCCTTGCGGAAATGGCGGAAGATGCAATCGTGCACCTCGGGGAGATTATAAACAAAGCAAACCGTTGACAACTTTCATTCAGCGTGGTAAACTTAATTGAACCCGTGTCAGATTACGGTAGTTTCGTGACAGAAGTCACGCACCGCCTTTGCGGCGCAGCGGCTGAAGCCGTTTTGCCCTACTCTCCGGACAAATACTACACTATATTCATATTTATTTAATGCCTGAAGGCATATTTCCGACTTTACGGGGATGTGTCTTTTTCTTTTTTCAAAAGAACGAACTATGAACGAAAACAACTTTATGAATGAGCTTGACAAAGCTAAGCTCAAAAACAGAAGAAAAATATTATTGATGGCATCAGCGGCGGTCATTTCGATTTTCTTATGTCTATGTTCCGGCTCTTCGGGACTCGGCATGACGGATTTCCTCAGAATTTTGACGGGCGGCGGAACGGACAGCGAAAAGCTGATACTGTTTAATATACGTCTTCCTCGTGTAATTGCAGCCGTTTTGGCGGGCGCGGGACTGTCCGTTTCGGGATGTATAATGCAGAAGGTGATGCATAATCCGCTTGCATCCCCGTCTACGCTCGGAGTTTCCAACGGCGCGGTATTCGGCGCAAACTTCGCGATTATTTTGCTCGGCGCGGGTACATTGAAAGGTTCAATAACCGGAGTGCCGGCCGTTTCAAATCCATACACGGTCACCGCCTGCGCTTTCGCTGCGGCTTTTATCGGCATCGCCGTTAACTTGCTGCTTTCCGCAAAAAAACATTTCTCACCCGAAACAGTCGTGCTGTGCGGCGTTGCCGTAGGTTCTTTTTATACTGCAGGAACAACCGTACTGCAATATTTTTCCGTTGATTCACAAGTGTCATCCGCTGTTTTCCGGAGTTTCGGCGACTTGGGACGTGCATCTTACCGTGAGTGTGCTTTCATGTTTGCGGTAATTGTTCCGTCTGTCGTTCTTGTCATGGCTTTTTCACGCGATATTGACCTTTTGGAACAAGGAAATGAAACGGCGTTAAGCCTCGGCGTAAATGTAACGCGGCTGAGATTTATCTGTTTATCACTCGCGTCATTGATATGTGCGGTATGCGTGTCCTTCATCGGTATAATAGGTTTCATAGGACTCACCGCTCCTCAGGCAGCCAAAAAAACAGTCGGCGGAAAGATGAGTGTGCTGCTCCCGGCGTCGGCTCTTTACGGAATGATTTTGCTGCTGCTGTCGGACACTGCCGCACGAAGTATAACAAGCGGTATGTCACTGCCTGTAGGTGCAGTCACTTCCCTATTCGGCGGACCTGTTTTTCTGTGGCTGCTGCTCAGGGCAAAAGGAGGAGGTGAAGCAAATGCTCTCGATTGAACATCTTTCTTTTCTGTATGGAAACACAACGGTTCTAAACGACGTTTCATTTGATGTCACAGACGGCGAAAACACCGTGATACTTGGTGTTAACGGTGAGGGAAAAACAACGCTTCTTCGCTGCATCTGCGGCATTTTGCACCCGTCGCAAGGAAAAATAATTCTCGACGGAGAAGATATAACATCGACAAAAATTTTCGCACGCACCTGCCGCATTGCCTATGTTCCGCAGATACAACAGGCATCTTCTCTGACAGTTTTTGATACCGTTTTGTCGGGGCGGCGCGGTTTTTTTTCCTTTATACCGGGAGTCGCTGATAAAAGACGGGCGTATGAGGCAATGGAACAAATCGGAATATCACCGCTTGCCTTAAAAAGAACGTGCGAACTGTCCGGCGGCGAACTGCGAAAAGTATCTGTTGCGCGCGCCCTTTGCTCTGACGCGAAGCTCATGCTGATGGATGAACCAACTGCAAATTTCGATATCGGAGGAGCAGTGAAATTCACACGGACAATCAAAGAAATTTCCGAGAAAAACGGCGTCACATTTATTGCCGCAATGCACGATATTTCACTTGCGTCACGTTTCTCCGATAAAATTATTCTGATGAAAAACGGAACCGTTTCCGCAAAAGGCGGAATGGAAATTCTGACATCAGACAACATCAAAAAAGTGTACGGCATAGAAGCGTCGGTGCACTATATTCACAAAACTGCAGTTGCCGTACCGAAATGAACCGACACATGCAGAATCCATCTAAATAAAAGGAAATAATATGAAAAAAGTAACCTTTACACTCATCTCGGTTTTGCTTATAATTCTTACGGCTTTAAGTGCATGCAAAACAAGCAATCCCGCGGACATCACCGCGGCGCAGGATGCGAAGCAGCCTTCCCTGTCGGATGAATCATCGGATTTTTTGACAGTCACCGATATGCTCGGAAGAACCGTCAGCGTCCCGAAGAACGTGAAACGCCCCGTTTGTATCGGCGCAGGTTCGCTTCGGCTGTATTCATACATAGGCGACATGTCAATACTCGCGGGTGTTGAACAATGCGAAAAAGAATTTTTGATATCTGCACGTCCGTATCAATATGCAAACGACACCCTGTTTGCATCACTTCCGTCTGTCGGCGCAGGCGGTCCGCAGGGCACAGCCGATGCCGAAGCAATCATGTCTGTTTCCCCCGACGTTATCTTCGCAATTTACATTTCTCTTGAAAAATCCGACTTTGATGAACTCCAAAACAAAACAGGAGTTCCGGTCGTGGTATTGAGTTACGGTCAAACCGAAGCATTTGACGAAGATATCACAAAATCGCTTAGTCTAATGGGAAAAATACTCGGCAGAAACGAACGCACCGAAAAAGTTTGCGCATACATCAACAGTTTACGTGCTGACTTGAATAAACGCACGGAAAACATTGCCGACAACGAGAAAAAAAGCGTCTACTTGGGATGCCTAAACAAATTCGGTTCTCACGGCATAGGTTCATCGGCGGCAGGCTATTCTCTCTTTGATGCCGTCAACGCAAACAATGTGCTCGACAAAGCGGGATACAAAGGATATCAAGGAAATATTGACACCGAAACGCTTATTACACTTAATCCCGACGTAATTATTCTCGATGCGGGCGGCATCGGAATATTTAAGGAGGAATACAAAAAAAACACCGCCGCATTTGACAGTCTTGATGCTTTCAAAAACGGAAATGTATACGTCCAAATGCCGTATAACGCTTACTACACGAACCTGGAAACTGCATATGCCAACGCCTACTTCATAGGTAAAACATTGTTCCCAGACAACTTTTCAGATGTAGACGTGACCGATAAACTTAACGAAATATCGAAAGAACTGCTCGGAAAAAGCTGCGCGCAGTATGTATTCGAAACTGCCGGCATCAAATATGGCAAACTTGAAATGTCACTGCTTGATGACTGATATTCACAGCAATAAATAATGCAAAAACAAAAGTTGCAACGGAACGCGGCAGAAACGCTTGTTTACAATTTTCCTTCTTCGACCTATTGTGAATAAAGCGGAAACGTGATAAAATATATAAGTGGGGGGGCATAAAGCATGTGGTTTGTTTTTGCGCTGTTATCTGCAATATTCGCAGCACTCACATCCGTACTGGCAAAGGTCGGCATAGACGGTGTTAATTCTAATCTCGCCACGGCAATCCGAACGGTTGTTGTGTTAATAATGGCATGGGGCATGGTTTTTCTAACTGATACCCAAAACGGAATATCGGAAATCAGCAGGAAAAGTTGGATGTTTCTGATATTATCCGGATTAGCGACCGGCGCATCGTGGCTTTGCTATTACAAAGCATTACAGATTGGTGAAGCGTCTAAGGTCGTTCCTGTTGACAAATTGAGTGTGATAATCACCTTGGTAATGGCCTTCGTCTTTCTGCACGAGAAGTTTACAGCCAAATCCTTGATTGGCAGCGTTCTGATAGGCGTCGGAACACTCGTTATGGTTCTGTAATAAACATGTCGAGCGTTTATAAAAGAGTTAGCAAAAAAACATTGCAGCACATAAGGTTTGCCATTCAGACCTTGTAAAATAAAGTGTGTAAGTTAGAAAAACAACTTGCACACTTTTTGTAA
>CAVKLD010000088.1:0-5970 GCA_963657065.1 bacterium | reverse complement strand
AAAGTGCCGAAAAGGAACGCTGACGGGCGGCATGGGTTCGACTCCCGTCAGCTTAACAAATATTTACCCAGATTTTTTACATTTTCACCATGCAAAACATCAAATCAATTGTCCGCAATCATCAATTCCGGCCTTCGCAATCAGCTCACATCCGCCGTAAAAGTGACGTTTCCTTTGTTTCTGAAAACCCAAAACGACGTCTTTTCGACGGTAAAATCCGAAAAACCGGCAGCATCGGCATATTGTTCGTCAAAAAGTCCCGCCGAACTTAAAACTGCGTCGGCGTCGCTGCCGGTCGGCAAAAGCGACGCAACGACACATCGGCACACAAGCGCATAGCGGCAGTCTTCCGCAACCGAACCGCCCGCGTTGGAAGTAACCGTGACACGATCCACGCGGCCGTACTTATCATGCCTTACAGTCAGAAGGACATCCTGCTCGGATTCAAACGAAAAATACGTATAATACGTCGGTTTGCAGTAAAATACCTCTCCGTCAAGAAAGCTGCAATTTTCATCGTATTTTGCCATTCTATGCTCAAGTTCAGCAATGTTTATGCGCTCTTCACGCGTACACGCCGTAAAAAAGGACAGCGAAAAAAACACAGCCAAAATCGCAGTAAAAATTCTACGGTTTCTTTTCATATATTTTCCTCCCGTTTAAGCGGTTTTTTTCAAAATTGTTATTCCTATTTTAATATTTATGTACTATAATAAGAATCAGAACAACGAAACGGAAGGCAGTGCATATCATGGATGAGAACAAAAGAGGCTCAAATCTGCCTGACATATCCAACATTTTCAACGTCAGTGAAAATGACATTCCGAACAAACTCCTCGACAAGCCGCAGGCAAGCAAAAACGGCAGAGCTCAAAACAAAAACGGCGTAATTTTCCCCGACGGAATGACAAAAGAAGAGCAGCTCGAGAAACAACGCACAGTAAGACGGCGCGGCAATGCGGCAAAAATGCGGCGGCTGCGCAAACGCCGGCTGATAATCGCGGCGGCGGTGTTCGTTATCCTCGCAGCAATCGTGTTCACAGTAAAAACGGCAGTCACGGTATCAAAACGCCCCGTAACGGAGCTTTACACGGTCACTGTCGGCTCGGTGCGAAACACATACGATTCATCAGCCGTGATTGTGACTGCTGCTCCCGACGGAAATCCCATAACAACATATGCCGTAGTTCCCGAAAATTCATACGACCTCAACGGCATTGCAATCGGACAGTCGGCAATCCTCACGAGCGACAGCGGAAAATCATACGAAGCGCACGTTGTCAATATAACCGAGGAAAGCGCAGACACGGCACTGACAGAAACAGTAAAAGCCGCGCTCCCCGACAAAACGTTTTCGTCCGCTTCAAACATTTTTATATATGTAAAACCCGACGCGCCCATGAACGAAGCAAACGGCGGCGTCCTCACGGTGAGCATAATAACAGCCGAAGAAAACAATGTCACTTTTGTCCCCGACGAATGTATTTACAACGATAAAAACGGCGCTTTTGTCTGGACAGTCGGAAGATTTACCAAGACATTAAAGAAAAAATACGTAACGGTATCAATTTCGGCAAACGGCTTCACCGCAGTTGTGGGCGGACTCAAGAAAAATGAAAGAACGGTTTACAAAACGATAACCGACACGGCGGAACGTCCGCTTGCAGACGGACGGAAAGTCAAAGTCGCATCATCGGACAACAGCGAGGTGACAACAACGCAATGAAAAAAATAATCACGGCAGGTGCGGGACACGGCGCATTGAGCGCAGCGATAAACCTTGCAAAAAACGGCTGCGATGTGACTGTTTATGAAAAGAAAGCGGAAAATGAATTGGGACACGACTGGGTCGACTCCGTCAATCTCAAGGCGTTTGACTTTGCAGACATCAAGCGTCCCCCGAAATGCATATGCGAACCGCCGCTCAGAATGAGCTTTACAAACCCGGCAAAAACCGTAACGCTCAAAAGTCCCGAGCGAGATCCGAACGACGATTCCGCCGTCTATATCGACAGAAAAGGACTTTTGCGCCATCTTATCAAAGAAGCAAGAAAAGCCGGCGTTAAATTTGTGTTCGGTACAACCGTAAGCGGCGCAGTAACTGCGGGCGACGATGTTATCGGCATTCGCATTGCCGACGGCGAAAAAGAAAAAATAGTTTTCGCCGACCTCGTCATTGACGGCGCAGGCGTCAACTCCCCGGTTCGCCGTTCTCTGCCCGAGAGAATGCACATCGTAAACGAAATTTCCGAAAATGATATGATAAGCATATACCGCGCCTTTTTCGACAAAACCGATGATACGATGCTCGACCCTCCATACGCTGTCCACTTCTATCACATGGGGCGTCCCGGCATTGACTGGGTGATTACGAAAGACAAATATGTTGATATTCTTATCGGAAAATTTACTCCGTTTGAGGAAAATGAAATCGAAAACGCATTAAATGATTTCAGAGAAGAATACCCGTTTATAGGCAGCGAGCTTTTGAGAGGCGGCACTGTCGAAGTCATCCCTATCCGCTCCACTCTTCCGAAAACGGTCTGCAACGGCTACGCCGCAGTCGGTGACAGCGCATGCATGACAGTACCGCTCAAAGGCAGCGGAATAGAACTTTCGCTGAAAGCGGGAAAATTGCTCGCAAACACCGTTTTGTCAAACAGGGACAACGTATTCACGACGGAAAATCTCTGGAGTTATCAATACCGTTACTTCACGATGTTCGGAAACAAGCTCGTTACGATAGATGCCGCACGAGGATTTCTGACGCATTTTGCGCCCGAAACTGTCGACTATTTTCTTGAAAGCAAACTTGTAACGGAGCAGGAAATCGCAATGATTGACGGTGACACGGACGTTACGATACGGTACATATTATCAAAACTGAAAACCGCACTGCCGAAGGCGCACGAGCTGCTGCCATCGCTTTTGTCGACAATAAAAACAGGAGCGCGGCGCGTACGTGCAGCCGACGCAATACCGCTCACTTACAACGAAAAACAATTCGGAGAGTGGGAACAAAAATACGAAAACCGATAAATCCGGAGGGAAACATGAAAAGAATCATCACATCCGCCATCCTGTCAGTTCTTCTCGGCGTTTCGGCGGTCTGTCCCGTTTCGGCGGCAAGCACGAAACATACTTACGAAGAAGCGAAAGACAGCGTCTACTGCGCCGCCTGTGCGGACACGGACGGCGACGGCAGCATCACGGTCAACGACGCACGCAACATTCTCCGCGCCGCAGTGGGACTTGCAAAAGTAAAAAAAGACATGCTCGGCGCATACGATGTCAATGCCAACGGGACGATAGGCGTTGACGACGCACGCAGCGCACTGCGCATCGCGGTAGGCATCGACCCCGCCGCAAAGCACTCAAAAAGCGATATCGTTACACTGACAGAGGCGACATGTTCGCAAAACGGCAAGGGCGCATTTTTGTGTTCGTACTGCGGAAAAATATACGAGTACACCACACTGCCGAATCCCGGCCACGTGGCAGGAGTGCGCAAGCTCATCAAAGAAGCCACCTGCACCGAAGCGGGAGAGTATGAATACCGCTGCAAATTCTGCGATTTGCTCATGGACACCACCGTCGTGCCGACCGTACCGCACGAGTGGGTGGGCGTAACGGAGTCGTGTCTGAAAAAAATAAATTCGACTCTCACCTGCAAAAACTGCGGAGCGACGAAAAAAATCGTTGTAGAGCCTGCGGGACACCATGATTTCAAATACGTAACCGTAAAAGAGGCAACATGCACCGAGGACGGCGAAAAAATAAAAAAATGCTCCGTCTGCGAAGATGTATCGGATGAAGAACCGCAAAAAATCGACGCACTCGGGCACAAAACGGAATGGAGAACCGTCAGCACCGCATCATGCAAAACCGAGGGCAAACGAATCAATATATGCACACGCTGCAGCGAAATTCTCGAAGAATCAACAACTCCGAAACAGGAACATGTAATTGCCGACGGCACATATGTAATCGACGAACCCGCAACGGCAGAACAGGAAGGCAAAGCGCATTACACGTGCAAAAAGTGCCGTGAATTTATTTGGGTCACAATCCCCGCACTCGACAGTTAAAAAACAAAAAAACGCATAAACCGACGGGGGTCGAACCCATGCCGCCCGTCAGCTTAAGCCGACGGGAATCGAATCCGTGTTGCCCGTCGGCTGTCTTTAAGGAGGATTGAAAAATGAACGCACTTGACAGATTTCTGAAATATGTTTGCTTTTATACCACATCAGATGAAAATTCCGACAAGTCGCCTTCGACCGAGCGTCAAAACGCGCTCGGAAAATATCTCGCGGAGGAGCTTACCGCACTCGGACTCAAAGATGTACACACGGACAGCTGCGGAAATGTACTTGCGACACTTCCCGCAAAGGGGCTCGAAAACGCGCCCGTGCTCGGACTTATCGCGCACATGGACACCGCGCCCGACGCGCCCGGCGAAAACGTGCATCCGCGCATAGCAGTATATAACGGCGGTGAATTAAAGCTGAACGACAGCGTTTCACTTACGCCGCAGCTTTGCCCCGGTATAGAAGAATACATCGGCGAAGAGCTTGTCGTGACAGACGGCACAACGCTTCTCGGCGCGGATGACAAGGCCGGCATAGCGGAGATAATGACCGCGCTCGACAAACTTATCGCGTCCGGCTGCGACCACACCGAAATCAAGGCGATTTTTACGACGGATGAAGAAGTGGGACGCGGTGCAGAGGGCATTGATGTGAACACGCTCGGATGCGACTGCGCTTACACCGTCGACGGCGGACGCGTAAACGAGATAGAATACGAAAATTTCAACGCGGCAAGTGCGGTTATCGACATCAAAGGCGTGGGAGTTCATCCGGGTTCGGCAAAAGGCGTTATGAAGAACGCCGCGCTGATTGCGAGTGAATTTGTCATGAGTCTGCCCGAAAACGAGCGTCCCGAAAATACGGAATGCCGCGAGGGGTTCTATCACGTTTGCGGCATTGCCGCATCGATGACCGACGCGCATTTACATATTTTAATTCGCGACCACGACGCGGAAAAGTTTGCCGCGAAGAAAACTTTTATAATGGAGCTTGTCAACAAACTCAACGACAAATACGGACACGGCACAGTATCGCTCACACTGACCGACAGTTACTACAACATGAAAGAAAAGATACTGCCGCACATGCACCTTATAGAGCGCGCCGAAAATGCACTGCGCGAATGCGGCGTGGAACCCGTATGCATGCCGATAAGAGGCGGCACGGACGGCGCATTGCTGTCATGGCAGGGACTTCCCTGCCCCAATCTTCCGACAGGCGGCATGAATTTCCACGGCATACGCGAATACATACCCGTCAAAACGCTTGACATCATGTCCGACGCGCTTGTCAAAATAATAAAGAGTTTTCGATGATTGACGCAAGTCAAGACAAAAAAGGCGAAAATCGGTCGGAATAGGACACTGACGGACGGCAGCCTCATAGTTAATAAAAAAACGGGTGGGCGAATAATGCCACAGCCCTATAAGGCGGTAATTTCAAAATACTGAAAGTGGCATTCGCAAAGGCAAGCAATAAGGCTGTGACTCACAAGGTCGGAGCCTTATTGCTTTCTACTTATAATATAATCGCATCATAATCGCATCTTTGTGCTTCGGCATCTCTCCGAGTATAATGGAAGCATCAGGAGGTGCCGGACAATGAGAGAACAGAAATATCACATCTATCTAACCGAGCAGGAACGGTTGGATGTAATTAAATCACTCGTTCATCTAAAAACCACCATTGCCAGCAAAGGCAGATATACCGATGCCGTAGATGATGTGCTGGTGAAGTTGACCACTGCAAAAAGGAAGAAACTCAAGATTGCCTACATCTAATAAGTATGATTGAGCCGCTTATCTCCTAATCAGAGTAAGCGGCTTTTTTGGTGTGCTCGGCATGCGTAATAACTTGGTGGTGAAAGTCCACTACAGAC
>CAVKLD010000087.1:0-6479 GCA_963657065.1 bacterium | reverse complement strand
GCAGCAAGAGAAGTCGCAGCAGCTGTCCGTATGTTCGCAGAATATATATCGCTAAAAAGGCTCAATCCAAGTATGAGAAAAATCTTTCGGAATCAAGAAGCGGTATTCCTCTCGGCAAGGAAAACTTCTATGAAACAGAAAAGATAATTTCCGATGCTGTCCGAAACGGTCAGCATATCTATCACGCAATTAAAGCCAACAATCTGCCGGTGTCACCTTCAACTGTTTACAGACACATCAAAAATCAGTATTATTCGATTGGATTAATCGATCTGCCCAGAGCCGTTAAATTTAAGCCGAGACGTACCAATAAAAAAGAGAGCATCCCCGCTTCGGTGAAAAAATACCGAACCTACGAAGATTTTTTGTATTTCCTTGAAGAAAACGAGAATGTTCCCGTGGTTCAACTTGATACGGCAATAGGGCGTATCGGCGGAAAAACAATTATGACAATTCATTTTGGAAATTCCGATTTCATGATAGGCTTGCTTCTTGAAAACAAAACCGCCGCCGAGGCTGCCGACAAGATAAAATCCCTGAAAAAACATTTACTTGACAACGGAGTTTTCTTCGGCGATATTATACCTCTTTTGCTTACGGATAACGGCGGTGAGTTCAGCAATGTTTCCGCTTTTGAAAATAACGAAGCAGACTTATTGGAAACACACATGTTTTTCTGTGACCCGCGCTCACCGTACGAAAAACCGGATATTGAGAAAAATCACACCTTGTTCAGAGATATCGTTCCGAAAGGTTCTTCTTTTGACGACTTCACACAGGATACTGTTAATCTTATCTTTTCTCATGTAAATGCAGTTAAAAGAAAACAGTTTAACGGCAAAAGTGCTTATGATATGTTTTCTTTCGCATACTCACAGGAATTAGCTGAACTTTTAGGCATTAATTACATTCCGCCGACCGAGGTTATTCAATCGCCGAAACTCCTTGAAAAGCGTTAATTTTCTTCTCATAGTTGCATTTAGTCTGAAAAATCTCCTTTTCAGGCTTGTTTGCTATACCTGTTTTTGCCTTTTTTTTGCCGAAAACAGCTAAAAAAGCGTTGTTTTACTGTTCTATCTCAGACTTTATGCAACTGTTTTTTACGGTAAATGCAGGTCCTCCCGTACTGTTGCATTTACTTTGGAAATTAACGATTTAACAAGATTCAAGCACATTAAATATTTACAGTATGTTTTATTTCGAAAAAATATATTTTTCGCATTTTTACAAAAAAGAAATCTCCCCGGTCCACTTTAATGCCATCATGCACCCCCGCATAACCGAATTGCACTTGCCATGCAGCTGTCGCGCTGTTGAAATCAATGTGCCGAAACGGCAGCTATCTCGAAAACTGAAACGCCCGAAAACGCTTTTGGTAATACATGGTGCTAAACCATTCCGTAAGAAAAGACTTGCACGCAGGGGATATATGATATATCCGAAGTGTACAAGTCTATGCACTTATTTTGTTTATTTCATCCCATATAAATTTGTGATGAGCCTGTTTTTTTTGACATTCCGGTTATCGGAACATGACAAGCAGGAAACCTGCTGCGACAGCCGAACCTATGACGCCGGCGACATTCGGTCCCATTGCATGCATGAGGAGGAAGTTTGTGGGGTTGTATTTCCTGCCTTCAACCTGTGCGACACGTGCAGCCATCGGAACCGCCGAAACGCCCGCCGCGCCGATGAGCGGATTGATTTTTCCGCCCGTGATGACATAGAGCAGTTTGCCGATAAGCACGCCGCCGGCGGTGGAGAATGCAAACGCTATAAGTCCCAGAGCCACGATGCCGATGGTCTTGAGCTGCAGGAAATCCTCACCGTTGGCTGTTGCGCCCACGCAAACGCCGAGCATTATCGTTACTATGTTCATGAGCGCGTTTTGCGCCGTTTCCGAAAGTCTTTCAGTGACTCCGCATTCCTTAAACAGGTTGCCGAGCATGAACATGCCGAGAAGCGGCACGACCGAGGGGAGCAGCAGGGCTATAAATACAAGCACCGCGATGGGGAATATTATTTTTTCCGTCTTTGACACTTTGCGGAGCTGAGTCATTTTTACTTCTCTTTCTTTTTCGGTTGTGAGAAGCTTCATTATAGGCGGCTGAATTATCGGAATAAGTGCCATGTATGAATAAGCCGCAAGCGCGATAGGCGCGAGAAGTTCGGGGGCGAGTTTTGACGCAAGGTAAATAGCCGTGGGACCGTCCGCTCCGCCGATGATGCCTATTGCCGCCGCCTGTTGGGGGGTGAATGCCATATCGGGTGATATCTTGCCCATTGCAAGCGCAACGATAAACGCCACATAAATGCCGAGCTGCGCCGCCGCGCCGAGAATAAGAGAAACGGGGTTTGAAAGCATTGGACCGAAATCCGTCATTGCGCCTACGCCCATAAATATAAGACACGGGAAAATGCTCGACTTGACTCCGACGTAAAGAATGCGCAGAATGCCCGATTCAAACCACATCGCACCCTCTACTGCGTCCTGACCGTACGAACCGAGAAGTCCGCCGGTCGTGTCTTTCATAATATCCGCACCGGGAAGATTTGCAAGAAGTATGCCGAAGGCAATCGGTACGAGCAGGAGAGGCTCGAACTTTTTCTTTATGGCAAGGAAGAGAAAAACGAATGCTACAAGTATCATAACTCCGTTTTGCCAAGTGAGGACATAAAGACCCGAGTCTTGCCACAGTCCCTGAAGAACCTGAACGATCAAATCCATAACGGTTGCGCCTCCTTAGTTACAAAACGGCGAGAACGTCGTCGGTATTTACCACCGAGCCTTTTGTTACGAGCACCTGCTTAACTGTGCCGTCGGCGGGAGCAACGATTTCGTTTTCCATTTTCATCGCTTCGAGTATGAACATTACATCGCCGGCTTTTACCGGAGCACCGGGTGTAACATTGACGGAAAGGATGTTGCCGGGCATGGGGCTTTTTACCTGTTCGCCGTTTGCAGCTGCCTGTGCGGGAGCAGCTGCGGCAACGGGAGCGGCTGTCGGAGCAGCGGCAGCGGTTGCGGCAGCCGGAGCAGTGGCAGCCGGAGCGGTAACGGGTGCAGCCGCCGCAACGTTTGTTATAACGGCTTCTGTTTCGGTTACATCAACCTCGTAAAGCTTATTGTTAAGAGTTACCTGATATTTCATTTTTTTACTTTCTCCTTAAATTTTATCGAATTGAACCTAAGTCTGTTGAGCGGAATACCGCTTTCGTGACTTACCAGAGCCATAATGACAGCTGCTTCCGGTTCGGTTACGCCGTCAAGTTCCGGTCCCGTGTATGCAGCGGCTGCTGCGGGTGAAGCGGCGGACGGTGCAGACGAAGCCGAATCGGCTTTTTTATCCGTGCCTGCGTCCGATTTTTTGTTTCGTGCATCAAAAAACGCGCCCATGCTTTTAACGAACAGTGCGATAACACCGAGCACTGCGAAAACTATAATAAAACCGACCAGCGAAACTAAAAGACTGCGTCCCGTAGTCATTCCGTCGGGGAAAACCCTTTCAAAGACACCGAGTGGCTGAATGAGCATTTATTTGTCCTCCTTTACGAGCTTCACGGAGTAGGTGAAGGTGTTTTTTTCTTTTTCCGCACGTTTTTCGAAAAAACTCTCCGCGAGAGCGGGGAATGCAATATACGAAAGAACATCCTCGTCGCCCTTCGCGATGCCTTTGAGCTTTTTTCGCACTTCGGGCACAGCGGGTTCAAGTGTTTCCGCGAAGCGGCATGTTAGCGGCTTTTCGTTGCCGAGTACGAGCTTTTTCAGTTCGTCGCTTATCTTTCCGGGGGCAACGCCGTATTCGCCCCTGATATACGCTTTGATTTCCTTGGATATGTTCTTGTACTTGCCTTGAAGCACGTTTGACGTAGCCTGGACGCCGACCATTTGACTCATGGGTGTAACGAGCGGCGGATAACCGAGATCTGCACGCACACGCGGGGTTTCGGCAAGTACTTCGTCGAGTTTATCGAGCTTGCCCTGAGCGGTAAGCTGCGCAACAAGATTTGAGAGCATTCCGCCGGGAATCTGATATGTGAGCGCATCTGTTGCCGTCGCCATAACCACGGGATTGAGAAGTCCCGATTTTAGACACTCGTTTCTGTACGGCTTGAAAAAGTCGTTTATTTTCGTAAGACAGTCGGTATTAAGCCCCGTTTCATATCCGTATTCGCGAAGAACATAGTCCATCGTTTCGGTCGCAGGCTGGCTTGTGCCGCCCGAAAAGCACGAAATCGCGGTGTCAATAACGTCGCATCCGGCTTCCACCGCTTTGAGAAGCGTCATGAATCCCAAACCCGTTGTCGAATGGGTGTGCAGCACGACCGGCATGTTTGTTGCATCTTTGATTGCCTTTACGGTTTCGTATGCGGCTTTCGGACTCATAATGCCCGCCATGTCTTTTATGCATATGCTTTGAACACCGAGCTGCTTGAGGCCCTTCGCCGTTTCGACATAGCTTTCAAGATTGTGGATGGGGGATATTGTGTAGCATATAGTTCCCTGAACCTCCGCGCCGCATTCAAGTGCTTCTTTAACGGCAACTTCTATGTTGCGAAGGTCGTTGAGTGCGTCAAATATCCTCAAAATATCAATGCCGTTTTCAACGCTCTTTTTTACGAAAAGGCGTACTGCATCATCGGGGTAATGTTTATAGCCGAGAAGATTCTGACCTCTCAGAAGCATTTGAAGTTTTACGTCGGGACACGCCTTTTTTATTTTGCGAAGTCTTTCCCAAGGGTCTTCGTTCAAATATCTCAGACATGAGTCAAACGTTGCTCCGCCCCAGCATTCCAGTGAATAATAACCGGCCTTGTTGAGCGTTTCGAGGATAGGTTCAAATTCCTCAAACGGCATTCTCGTTGCAATCAGTGATTGGTTTGCATCTCTGAGAATCGTTTCGGTAAATTTAATTTGCATTAAATATAGCTCCTTCCGAAAAAATTGAATACCAATTTACTCCAGTGTACATTATAACAGAAAGCCGTTTTATAGTCAAGATGTTATGATGCCGACAATACGGATATTCTTTTTGTCTATTTTGCCCATGCGGAATCGTAAAAATATGAGCAAAAGAGGTTGTGCTTTTTTGTCTGCGGTTGTACAATATAGCAGAATACTTAAAAAAAGGGGAGTATACCGTGAAACGTGAGTTTATCCGTACGGCAATGGCTGTCGGTGATGACGGGATAAAAAAATTGTCGAACAGCAGTGTTATAATATTCGGCTTGGGCGGTGTCGGTTCATATGTCTTTGAAGCTCTTTGCCGCGTCGGAGTCGGCAGTCTTACGCTTGTCGACGGCGACACCGTGTCGCTTTCAAATATAAACCGTCAGCTTTGTGCGCTTCATTCCACTGTCGGAATGAACAAGACCGATGTTCTTGCAGCACGTGCAAAAGACATCAATCCCGATTGCAATATACGGGTGATTTCCGAGTTCCTGACGGAGGACAATGCCGATATATTTTTCGGTGAGAGATATGATTTTTGCGTTGACGCAATTGATGACACACGTGCAAAAACGGCGATAGCTGTGAAGTGCGCCGAAAAGAACATACCGCTGATAGCGTCGATGGGAACGGGCAACAAGCTCTGCCCGGAGCTTTTTAAAATTACGGATATTTCGAAGACTGAATATTGCCCGCTTTGTAAAAAAATGCGCCGTTTATACCGTGAAGCGGGTGTGAAAAAAGTGACAGTGCTGTTTTCAACAGAGCAGCCGCGTGAGATTATGTGCGAAATTCCGCCGGAAGAAACGCTCGGCAAACGACCTCCCGCAAGCGTGAGCTTCGTCCCCGGCGTGGCGGGATTGATGATAGCCGGACACGTCGTGCGATTTTTGTTGTAAAGAGATGCTTTTTTGAAATGACTTTTTTGTTCTCGTATTTACAGAAAAACACACAGATTTGACAATATACAAAAAACATATTGACGATTTTCGTGCACTATGTTAAAATTAGTAACAGTGAATGCCGATATTGGTAGTGGCGTTTTGTATACCGCTTTGATAAATGTGAATTGGGGGTTTTGCTATGAAAAACGAAAATCGGAATGTTATGCACATGGTGCTGTGCATCGCGCTCGTGCTTGTAATGCTTCTGACGATTATTCCCTTTACCGTATTTGCGGAAGAAACAAAAATGTACAAAACAGGGGACATTATCTCATTTGGTTCGTATCCGCAGAGTAATGTGACAGGCGAAGCACTTAAGTATGCACTTACATCCAAAGCGGGGTCGACCGATGATTGGACAAGCTACGACTATTATATTGAAGAAGCACAGAGCGACTACATGAAGTATATCGACATCGAATACAACGGTGCGAAGTACCGTGGAGTGTATTTCACGCAGTACCGCCCGTATAGGACAGCCTCATCTTCAGGCTCATATCAAGACGAAAACGGCTATAGCACTTCAACTATATACTGGTTCAAGTACGAGCCGATGAAGTGGCAGGTTCTCTCATATGACAGCA
>CAVKLD010000086.1:0-6959 GCA_963657065.1 bacterium | reverse complement strand
CATGGACGGAAATCAGCCTGTCAAAACCGACACGGGTTCAACTCCCGTCAGCTTAAAATACGCTTTCGACGAGAACGGAATATCCATACCGTATCCGCAGATTGACGTAAACAAGTGCAGGTAAACTCAAACTAAACATCGGTAAACGGAGAATGTGAAAAATATATCACTTTGTTAACAGTGCGTTCATATATCCACAACAGCAGAAACTAATTTGTATCAATTTTACCGAAAAGCTAAAAAAGTTATGGTAAAATTGCACAAAACTAAATGTGAATATTTTGTTAAGATGATAATTGACTAAATTTTTGTAAAGGTGTATTATTGATATTGTCAGAAACGGATTTTCTACACAATCTACAAGGAGTGCACATTTTATGAAAAAAACAACAAAACTCGTTTCCATTCTGCTGGCGGTACTGATGGCGTTCTCCGTTTTGCCCATTGTTGCGCTTGCCGAAACGACAGAAGTCGATCCCGGCTCGGACAACAGACTTGCAACATGGAAAGAAAACTACGCTTTCCTCATTAAGACCGTTCTCGATGACACCAACTACACAAGTTACAACTACGTCGACATTAACAAGAAAGCAATGCAGACCGAAATGGATGCATACACGGCTTTCGCTCTTTATGACAACGCGTGGAGAAATTACGCGACCAAGGAAATAAACGTTGAAAACGCGAAAAAGATACTTCTCGCCCTTATCGACGAAGCGCAGTTTGATATCAACGACGGTTACGTCGATGAGTTCGTTAAGGTTCTCGAAGGCGCGTCGGATTTCAATGATTTTCTGCAGAAAGTTAACAAATACCTTGAAAATGATACTATCGCAAGCGCCGAATGGAGCGAAGTGTTCAAGTATCTCGACATCGCGATAGACGTTGCCCATGCATACCAGAACTACAGAGATAAACTCATCGAAGCGTATGCGCGTGTCCTTGCTGTGCGTCAGTCGAACTCGACTTACATAGAGTTCCTTGACTACGTCGCCCAGAACGCACAGAATGCAAGCCTCGCATCTGCGGCTAAAGAGCTTCGCGACACAATGAACGACAGTCTTGAAGATCAGCTTCAGAATATCCTCTCGCAGGTAGCGGTCGACGGTGCAACCGTCGGCGTGGAATACGCTCTTAATCTGGCTATGAATTCAAACGTTTATACCGCAGCCGTTAAAAAAGTTTACGGCGTCGGAAAGAGCGCAGCCGATTTCCTTTGGAACACTTCCGAAATGTATGAGGTTCTCGATTCGCTGAAATGTGCGTACGAATTCCAGGCTCTCGCAGCTGATTGGGCGGAAGGCAAGCTCAACGGTGAGGACGCCGACGCGGCTGTCTACGCATTCGGTATCGCCCTTACTGCACGTGACCTTTCCGAAGACGCTCTGTTTGCCCTCAAAAAGGCGGAAAACGGCGGCGTGGTAGGCAAAATCAAGAGCAAGCTCTACGGCACGGTTTATAATGATATCGAGGTGAGCAAGGCTTCACTGTCACTTATTAAGGATATCATGTTTGCGGAAACTCTCGACGGCACGAAGACGGTCGTCAACAGCCTTAACATCTATTGCCCTGTGAACGTTGCGGTCACAACAAAAGACAACGCCGTTCTTTATACGCTTGCCGACGGCGCGGCAGCTACGGTTATCAATGAATACGGCGCATTCGCATCCGTTTACTCCGATTATTCGAAGGAATACCTCAAGGTTGCGTTCCTCTTCGACGATTACAGAATTAAGCTCGTTGCTACCGGCGAAGGCTACGTTACACTCAAGATGAATCTCCTCGAAGCCGACGGAACAATAAATGACTGGTCATTCACTGACGTTAAAGTTGATGCCGGCGACACAACGGTATTCGATACCACTGTTACGGCAGCTCCGTTCTTCACCTTCGCAAAGGCTGACGGCGGCATTGAAAAGATTTACTTCAATGACGAGTTCGTTGAGTCCGAGCAGAAAGAAGTCACCGCGAAAGAAGTTATCGACGCCACAGTCGAAGTAGGAAAAGACGAAGCGAAATCATTCGCCGAAAAGATAAGAGATTTCTTCAAAAAGCTCTTTGAAAGCCTTTTCAAAATCTTTAAGAAAAAATAATCCAGGCAAATAAATAACAGTAAGCGGCTCGGTTCACTCCGGGTCGTTTTTTTTGACAGTTTTCGAAATCTTTCGCTTTTGGACGGGGCGGATGAATCGTATCAAAAAAACGAAAAAAAACAAAAAAGGTATTGACAAACGGGGCAGACGGAGATATAATACAACCAACCTACGAGGTAAGTAGATAAAATGCAAAAAAGGAGACGGTGACGATGAGTTTATATTCGTCTGCAATGCGAATGTGTACACGGCGGCATCGGCCGCACGCTGCATAGGCGCACGAAGAAAAAGCAAATGCGGTGATGAAATCCGCAAAACTGCCGGTAAAAAGCGGCATATCTTAACAAAAGGAAGTAATAATCATGTCAAAAATATATACATCGGCCGATCAGCTTATAGGAAAAACACCTCTGCTTGAACTTACTCACATAGAGAAAAAACTCGGTCTTAAAGCGCATATTCTTGCAAAACTCGAATATTTCAATCCCGCAGGTTCCGTAAAAGACAGGATAGCAAAAGCGATGATAGACGATGCCGAGGCGAAAGGACTTCTCAAAGAGGGTTCTGTTATAATCGAACCTACTTCGGGCAACACGGGCATCGGACTTTCGAGCGTTGCCGCGGCAAGGGGTTACCGCATTATTATTGTTATGCCGGAAACCATGTCGGTTGAACGCCGTCAGCTTATGAAGGCATACGGCGCGGAACTTGTTCTCACCGATGGCGCGAAAGGTATGAAAGGCGCGATTGCAAAGGCTGAGGAGCTTGCCAAAGAAATTCCCGATTCGTTTGTTCCCGGACAATTTGTGAATGAAGCGAACCCGAAAGCGCATTACGGCACTACCGGTCCGGAAATTTTTGAAGATACCGACGGCAATGTGGACTATTTTGTCGCGGGCGTCGGCACAGGCGGCACGGTCACGGGCACAGGTAAATTTCTTAAAGAGAAAATAGCCGGCGTGAAAGTTGCTGCTGTTGAACCGGAAACCTCTCCGGTGCTTTCGCAGGGCAAATCCGGTTCGCATAAGATTCAGGGCATCGGCGCGGGTTTTGTCCCCGATGTGCTCGACACGAAGGTGTACGACGAAGTTATTCCCGTTTCGAACGAGAATGCTTTTGAATACGGTAAACTCATCGGTAAGACGGAGGGCATTCTTGTCGGAATTTCCTCCGGAGCGGCTCTTTTTGCTGCGATTGAAATTGCAAAACGTCCCGAGAACGAAGGCAAAAATATAGTGGTTTTGTTCCCGGATACGGGCGACAGATATCTTTCGACTCCGTTGTTTGCCGACTGAATGCCGTTTATATGTCGCGAGTGAGCGAAAAAAGCGGAAACGCCGATTTCCGATTCCGTCGGGCGTTTTTGTAAAAAAGGAGAAATGTTTGATGACACTTTCCGAAATGCAGCAGGAGATTTTGCGTCTGAAAAAAGAAAAAGACATATGTATTCTTGCGCATTCGTATCAGGCTGCCGAGATACAGGAAATTGCGGATTTTTGCGGTGACTCGTTTGCATTGAGCAGGAAGGCGGCGGCTGTCGCGAACGGAACCGTTGTCATGTGCGGAGTTCGTTTTATGGCTGAAACCGTGAAATTACTGTCCCCGGAGAAAAAAGTCGTACTTGCGTCACCCGACGCCGGATGCCCGATGGCGGAGCAGCTTGACGCGGAATTGCTGCTGTCCTTAAAGGAAACGTTGCCTGAATACACCGTTGTGGCGTATATAAACACCACCGCCGAACTGAAGGCGCATTGCGATGTATGTGTAACGTCATCGTCGGCGGTTGATGTCGTTCGTAAGATTAAAAATAACAAAATTTTGTTTATACCGGATTGCAATTTGGGTGACTGGGTGTCAAAACGGATTCCCGAAAAGGAGTTTAAGTTTGTAAGCGGCGGCTGTCCGATTCACGCACGTGTGAGTGAGAGCGACGCAAAAGCGGCGAAAGCCGCACATCCCGATGCTCTGCTGCTCGTTCACCCCGAGTGCAAACCTGCCGTCGCCGCGCTTGCGGATTATGTCGGTTCAACTTCCGGCATTGTCGACTTTGCCGAAAAGAGCAGTGCGCGTGAATTTATAATCGGCACGGAAATAAGCATTGTCGAAACACTCAAATATGCGTGTCCTGACAAAAAATTCTATCCGCTGTCAAAAAATCTGATTTGTCCCAACATGAAATTGACAACCCTCCCCGACGTGCTCGATTCGCTCGTCGGCGGCGGGGAAGAAATTACGCTTGACGGTGACATAATGAAAAAAGCGCGTGTTTGCATTGACAAAATGCTCGATGCGGAAAAACAATGAAAAAGCGTGCGCTTGTCGCTATGAGCGGCGGAGTCGATTCCTCTGTTGCCGCTCTTTTGATGCAGAAAAACGGTTTTGACTGTGTCGGAGTGACCATGAAACTGTACGATAACGGCGATGTTGGCATCGACCGCGGCAACACCTGCTGTTCTCTTGATGATATTGAGGACGCGCGAAGCGTTGCCGCAAAGCTGGAAATTCCGTACTATGTTTTTAATTTCACGGACGAATTTCGTGAAAAGGTGATTTCGCGTTTTGTGTCGGCTTATGAAAACGGCATTACGCCGAATCCGTGCATTGATTGCAATCGGTTTCTCAAATTCCGCCGGCTTTATCTCCGCGCAGCGGAGCTTGGTTTTGACTGCTTAGTTACGGGGCATTATGCCGCAGTCGAAAAAAAAGACGGCCGGTTTTTTCTGAAAAAGGCTGCCGATGCGGCGAAGGATCAGAGTTACGTGCTCTATTCGCTGACGCAGGATGAGCTTGCGCATACGGTGTTTCCTCTCGGTGGACTGACAAAAAAAGACGTCCGCAAAATTGCCGAAGAAAACGGCTTTTTGAATGCCGCCAAACCGGACAGCCAGGATATCTGTTTTGTTCCCGACGGCGATTATGCGTCCGCGATAGAACGCTTCAGCGGCAAAAGCTACGCAAATGGGTTGTTTACGGACAGCGGCGGCAACGTTCTCGGTGAACACAACGGCATAATCCGCTACACGGTCGGTCAGCGAAAGGGTCTTTTGCCGACGCTGCCAAAAAAGATGTACGTTTGCCGTGTCTGCGCCGAAACCAACACCGTTGTGCTCGGCACGGAGCGGGAGCTTTATACCGACAAAGCAACCGTTTCGGACGTAAACTGGATATCGGGCGAGTGTCCGGTGAAGCCGTTTTTGTGCACGGTAGTGACGCGGTATCATCGGCGCGAAGCGACAGCGGAAGTCACTCCGCTCCCTGACGGGAGAGCGTTTATCTGTTTTGAAGAACCGCAGCGCGCAGTCACTCCCGGTCAGGCGGTTGTCATGTATGATGGTGATTATGTCATCGGCGGCGGTACTGCGGAGCAAATGTGAATTGTGAAAAAAAAGACGTACAAATAGCCATAATACGGCAAAAATGTACGTCTTTTTTTGTGGCTGACGGGTGTTCCGTCAGCTTATGATGAAAGGAAGACTAATCCACCTTTTTTGAGTTGGCATAAATTTTGTGCATGCGTTCGTCCGTGAAGTGCTTGTCAAGATATATTTCCACTGAGTTTTTCGGTGCGATTCCCTCGTCGCGTTTGTTCATTCGCGTTGCCGCTGCCGCCGACAGAGCGGAGTCATAGACGAAAAATGCGCAAAACAAAACGACAAACACCGTTCCGACATGTTCGGGAACCATGCCGCACAGTTTGTCTGTCATCGGCATTACGACCTTTACCCACAGTACGCCGAGCACGCCCCAAAAAAGCGAGTAGAGAAGGCACACTCTGCCGTTGATGTTGAGCGGCAGGTGACTGTAGTCCCATGCGACAGAACCGAACACTATTTCCTGACCGAGCGAACAGATGTATTCGGCGACCGAACCAACGAGAAACGACACCCAAAATACCGTGTACCATTTGCAGTCGGTGAAGTGATAGAGAACAAGCGTAAGCATCACGCCGCCCATGCCGTATGCGACGCTCAGCGGACCGTATACAAGCGATTTACGGCTTTCGATGTAGCCGTTTTTGAAATAGCACCATGCCGTTTCGGCGACAAAACCGACCACGCAGCACGCGGCGAACATGGCGACAAGTTTGTTAAAACCAATGCTTTTGATAGCAAGACCGTGCTTCATATCAATCACACCTCTATGTGCATTCTACGTGCAAATGATACATCCGCTGCATAAACCCACTGTAAACTAATGGCGAAAAATGCGAAAAATGCGAAAAAGGACGCTGACTGCGCCGGGTATTCAACCGCAATAAAAAACCTCCGGCGTGAAGCTCGGAGGCTGAATGTTTTTCGCTGTTTTGTTTTTCGCTTTCGGTTTTATATTTCGCTGCCGTCGCCGGTGTCAACTGCAAGTCCCGCGCCGCAGTTTATCGGCGAACCGACCGCGTTCCCGGGGATGTTGATTTTTAGTTCTTCCAAAAATTTTTCTGTTGTCATGTCTGGTTGTTCCTTGAGCATTTTTCGGCGTCTATCGCCAAAACAAGCATTACGGCGTGAAGCGCCTCGGACGGGTTTACGATGTCTATGGTGTAAGTATCCGTCAGGTGCCACAACTCCTTTGATACGGTTGCCGCGACATCGTTGTATTCATCCGTAACGGAGTAATCCCAGCCGAGCCAGTTGCCCTCGATATGCCAGCCGTTGAAATCGATATTGAAGCGCGGCTTGAAAAATGAAAATTCCTTGCGTATGCAGCCGAGGTAATTGCCCGCTTCGTAAATTTCAAATTTCGGCAGAAGTGTCAGAATTCGCTCTTTGACCATGCCGAGTTCGACGCCGTTCGTGTCGTATATTTTCAGCAGATGCCCCCACGCGAGCTTTCCTTTTACGACGTATACCGTGTCGCCGAATTCATTGAAAA
>CAVKLD010000085.1:0-7044 GCA_963657065.1 bacterium | reverse complement strand
GAATACACCGTATTCAAAAAAAATACCGGTTATCGCGGTCGTCGGTGCGACGGCTTCGGGGAAGACCTCCCTTGCGGTTGAGATTTGCAGGCGTTTTGACGGCGAAGTCGTGTCCGCCGATTCCATGCAGATATATGAGGGCATGAATATTGCGACGGCAAAGCCGACGGCGGAAGAAACTAAAGGAATCCGACACCACATGCTCGATTTTCTGCCCGTTACCGAGAAATATTGCGTTGCGCAGTATGTTGCCGACGCGACGGAGATAATTTTCGACATGGCTTCACGCAGTAAAACGCCGGTAGTTGCGGGCGGCACGGGACTTTATGTCGACAGTCTTCTGAACGGCACGGTGTTTGAGGATGAACCCGACGGCACGGAGATAAGAGAAAAATTGCGTCTTCGCCGCGACAAAGAGGGGATAGAGCCGCTTTACCGCGAGCTTGAACGAATCGACTCCGACACGGCGCATTCGCTGCATATGAACAACGAGGGCAGGGTTCTCCGTGCGCTCGAGGTGTTTTATCTCACGGGTGAGAAACCGTCGGTTCGCAGGATTCGTTCACGGCAGACCGAAAGTCCGTTCGAGCCGCTGTACATTTCGATTGAGTATAAAGACAGAGAAAAACTGTACGGCCGTATAAACAGGCGGGTTGACATGATGCTTGAAAACGGACTTGAAGACGAAGCGCGCAACTATTTTTCTCTCGATAACGCCTGTACCGCTTCCGCCGCGATAGGTTACAAGGAGCTTGCACCTTTTTTTAAAGGCACGGCAACGCTCGATGAAGCCGTCGAAAGTTTGAAACAGGCAACGCGCCGATATGCGAAACGGCAGCTTACATGGTATCGGAACAAGGACTTTGTTCACAGAATATATGCCGACTGCCTGCCCGACGGCGTTGCGGCAGCCGACGAAGCGGAGAAAATCATTTTGGCGTCGGGATTGTTCGGGAACGGCAATGCAGCCGATATCGGGCAAAAAAAATAATTTATCCGAAAGTGAGGGGTATCTGTGGCGGATAACGGTAATACGGTTCGTAAAAAAGGTTTGATTGCGGGAATTAAAAAATTTAAGAAAGATCATCCCGTCAATACAAACATAGATTTCAGGTTAAATCCAACGGCAAAGCGTATTGTAGGTATATTCATTTCCGTGTGTCTTATAGTTTTCATAGCGCATCAACTGTATCTTCGCGCAAAACCGCAGGCACAGCTTAATACACAGTCGGCGGCTATCCGGCAGATAACCGAAACGGTTGATGCTCCGGCGTTTATTGTTCGTCAGGAGTCGGTGCTTCATGCGTCCGGCGGGGGCACTGTTGTACCGTGTGTGAAAAACGGCTGCAAGGTGCGCATCGGAGATTCCGTCGCTGATATCTACGCGTCGGAAGAAGCGGCTGCTTCCGCGTCAAAGCTCTCGTCGCTTGAAACGCTGCTTGCGTATTATGAGAGTATTGAAGAAATGGAATACGCCAATCTTGTTTCGGATATGGATATTTACAATTCAGCCGTACTTGGAAGTTTGCTTTCGCTTAAAAAAATCATGGTGTCCGGCGATTTGTCGGGCATTTCGGATGAGGGATATGTATTCAGCGAAAACCTTACCAAAAGGCAGATAATCATAGGCAAGAATGTTGACGTCAGTGCCGATGCGGCGGCTGTTTCCGCTGAAATAGAGCAAATTAAAAACTCAACCGGAGCGAAAAACACCGTTACCGCCGATACATCCGGCAATTTCGTAAACACTGTCGACGGTTACGAGGGACTGGGAAATTACGATGATATTAAAAACACGACGTACGATGACGTTGAATCGCTTCTCAATGCGCAGCCGTCTGCAACCGAATCGTCAAGCGTCGGAAAACTGATAACGAAATTTGTCTGGTACTTCGTCTGCAACGTCTACGCAGATAAAGTCACGGAGCTTTCCGTCGGCGATACGGTGACGGTCACTGTTGATGGTTACGGCGGCGGAGATATCAAGTGCAAAATATGTGCAAAAAACGAAAACCCGAACGGATATATTACGCTTGTTCTTTCAAATAACGAATTTAACGAAGAGCTTGCCGTTTTGCGCAAGGGAAACATCAAAATTCACACGAACGACTACACCGGATATGCGATTGACAAAAAGGCTCTGCGAACCGTTGACGGTGTAACCGGCGTTTATGTGCAGCTGGGGAACATCGTAAGATTCAAAAAAGTCGAAATAGTATATTCGGATGATACGCTTGTTCTTTCGGCGAAAAAAGAAGGGGTAAGCGGTTATGTCAGTCTTTATGATAAGGTTATAATCGAGGGGGTTGATCTCTATGACGGAAAAATTGTCGACAAAAGTTGATTTTTCTTATATTGATGAAAACTACGCCGCCATCAAAGAGAATATTGCTCGGGCGGCTGCCGCTTCAGGACGAAAACCTGAAGACGTAACTCTTATGGCTGTTACAAAGACAGTAGCGCCGCCGCCGATAAATCATGTCATTTCGCTCGGAGTGGATCTTATAGGCGAGAATAAGGTTCAGGAGCTGCTGTCAAAGATTGAGTTTCTCGATACCGATGGACTTCGCATGCATATAATCGGTCATTTGCAGTCGAACAAAGTTCGAAAGATTGTCGGTGTTGTTTCCTGTGTGGAATCCGTCGACAGCATTCCGCTTGCGGAAGAAATTTCAAAACGCTGCGCACAGTCCGGCTGTACGATGGACGTATTGATTGAAGTTAACATCGGCGGCGAAGAAGCGAAAACGGGTTTTACATATGACGAAGCTCTCGAACGCGCTTTTGAGATTGCGGAAATGCCGAATATAAATTTGCGCGGTTTTATGGCTGTTCCGCCGATATGCACCGGGGACACCGTCAGGGGATATTTTGCGAAAATGAACGGACTGTTTTTTGACGCGAAATCAAAACTGTCGGGAAAAGCGCAGCTTGACACGCTTTCGCTCGGAATGTCCGCCGATTATGCCGACGCGGTAAAAGAAGGGTCGACGCTCGTAAGAGTCGGCAGCTCGCTTTTCGGTGCGCGGCGGTATTGATGACGCAAAAGCGAAACAGCACCGGATGATAAGTCGGTTGATAAGTTGATAAAATGATAAATTAAAAAATAATAATAAACTAAATACATATATATACGGAAGGAAATTGTTATGAAATTCAGCGAC
This sequence comes from bacterium, assembly GCA_963657065.1. Taxonomy (GTDB): domain Bacteria; phylum Bacillota; class Clostridia; order Oscillospirales; family Acutalibacteraceae; genus RUG806. The sequence continues at coordinate 3,880 of CAVKLD010000085.1, read as the reverse complement.
AAATTCAGAAAGATGCTTTATGGAGAAGACGAAGAGTATTATAATGGCAGCGGAGAAGACGAGGTGTTTGACGGCGGTGATGATGACGAGCCGATTCCGGCAAGAGAAAAGATGTATGCACGTCCCGAAAGGAGAAATGCACCGATTCAAACCGGGTCGACAAAAGTCGTTGATATTCACACCACGGCAAAACTTCAGGTGGTATTGAAAAAACCGGAGCATTTTGACGAGGGAACGGCAATTGCGGATGAACTTATCGAAAGACGCACCGTCCTTTTGAATCTTGAAGCGACCGCAAAGGATGAAGCCGGGAAACTACTGTGCTTTTTGAGCGGCGTCGCTTATGCCAATGGCGGCAAACTGAAAAAAATCGCAAACAATACATATATTATTACGCCGTACAATGTCGATGTAATGGGCGACTTGCTCGACGAACTTGAAAACAACGGAATGTTCTTCGTCTGATAAACCGATATTTCCGAAATTAAATCCGAACAGGAGAAAGGACGAGGCAAATGCTTACCCCGGCTCAATTGAAACAGATAAAACTCGAACAACGTGAGGACGGTTATTATTCCGCGCAGGAAGTTGATCGGCTTCTCGGGCAAATAACCGGCGACTATTCGGAGGTCTTTACGGAAAACGGCAATCTGGTAAGAAAACTCAGTATTCTTGCCGCAAAGCTCGATGAATACCGCAAGGACGAAGCCGTGCTGAGAGATGTTTTGCTCAATGCGCAGAAAAGTGCGGATCTTATCATTTCCACCGCGCAGGCACGTGCCGATGAGATGATAGAAGAGGCGAACAAGAGCGTTGACGACATAGTCAAAACCGCCGATGGAATAGTTGACAACGCCAAAGCAAAGGCGGAAAAGGTCAACGCCGCAGCCGAAGCGGAATATGCAAGTATCATTTCCTCCGCCAAGGTGCTTGCGGAAGGCTACATAAACGCGGCGCAGGAGAATGCCGAAAAGGTGAACGCAGAAACGCAGCGCAGCGTAAACGAGCTTTTGTCCGATTGTGACGGAAAGGCTACTGCAGTGCTTGAAAAAGCGCAGATACGTGCATCGGAACTTATGAATGACGCTCAAAAAGCAGCCGATGCAATTGCCGAAAACGCAAAAGCGGATGCCGATGATGTTCGTGAAGCCGCAAAGAGCGAAGCGAGCGAAACTGCGCAGGGCATAATAGACGCTGCAAACGAAACAGCGGAAAAAATTGTCGAAGAAGCAAAAAATACGGCAGCAAAAACGCTTGCGGATGCAAAAGAAGATTCCGACAGTCTGCGCAATCAAACTGCAGCGACCGCACAGTCGGTGTTGGGCGAGGCACAGAACAACGCAGCGGAGCTGAAAGAAACCGTCGAGAAATATTCCGCAGAACTTCGCGAGGAATCGGAAAAAAAGGCGGACGCGATTGTTGCACAGGCAAAGGAAAAAGCGAAAGAAATTGCATCAAGCTGCGTGGAACAGGCGAACGCCATGCTTGATGATGCAAAAAGTCGGTCGGAAGCCATGCTCAGCGATGCGCAGAGTCGGTCAGAAGCCATGCTCAGCGATGCGCAGAGTCGGTCGGAAACCATGCTCAGCGATGCGCAGAGCCGGTCTGAGTCTGTTTTGTCCGAAGCGAAAGCAACTGCAGAAAACGCTGCCGTACAGCTTCAAAAACTTAAGGACGACACTGAAGAGCAGGTGCGTACCGCACTTGAAAACGCGCATGCGGCGGAGAACGATGCACGCGAAACGGCGTCCGCACTTCTCTGCGACGCCGAGCAGAAAGCGTACGACATGCTTGAAGAAGCCAAGACAAAATCAACCGAAATGATTACGGCGGCTCAGACGGAGTCTTCCGAAATGCTTACGGCGGCGCAAACTCAGGCGGACGAGATAAAAGAAGTTACAAACAGAAACGCATACGCGAAGCTCGAAGAAGCTCGCTCAAAAGCCGAAACAGCCGTCGAAGATACGCGCGCCGAAGCAGAAGCCGCACTTTCAAACGCAAAAGCCGAAGCCGAATCGATTCTGTCAGAAGCGAAAAAACTCGCCGAAGAAATAAAGACAAAAAATCAGACTCAGGCGTTGGAACTTACCGAAGCCGCAAAAACAAAGGCTCTCGGTTTGATAGCCGATGCGAAAATGTCGGCTGCCGCACTCGCTGCGGACACGGAAAAACGTGTTAACGAGGCTCTCGAGTTGTGCGATGCCACCGTTGAGAAAAATCTCAATGAAGCGAAAGAAAAATGCAGTATCATGGTGAGCTTTGCCACTAAAAATGCGCGTTCCAAGGCGGACAGCGCAGACCGAAACGCTACCGCGATGCTCGACGAAGCGAAGAAAAAGTCTGCGGAAATGCTTGTTGCCGCCAAAAACGAATGTGACCGTATGGCGGTTATCGGTGGCAGTCTGAAAGGTAAAATTACGGATTTGCTCAACACCGCCGCACAGAACTACAACACTGTGAGAAGTCAGGCGGCTTCCCTGCGTGAAAACCTGCAAAAGCAGGTCACGGCAAGCGAAGCATTGCTCAAGGCTCAGCGCGACGCGCTGGCGGTACTGCCCGCATTTGAAGAAAACGAGGTGTTCAACGTCAACCTTGACGCTGTCGTTGAACCGCTTATTGAGGACATTGACGCTGTACGCGTTCTTACGGGATTCGGAATTTCCGTGGAACGCGAAGTATCGAAAGAGTCGGTTGACGACGCTCCCGATATCTCGAACATTGCGGCGTTTGACAAGAGCACGGCTGTCGAAATCAGCGCGGATACTTCCTCTGCGGATGCAAAAGCGCGTGAAATCGGCGGCAACGATACTGAAAAATTTATTGCCGAAAATTCAAAGTTTGAAGATTTTTCAAACGTTTCTCTGCCCGAAAAACTGCCTGCTGCGGAAGAAGGCGCCGCCGGCAATTCGGATGTGCTTTCCGCACTTCCGGAAAATGTCGGTTTTGACGGTGATTACGATGCCCCGTCATACAGTGCGGACGCGTTTGCGGCGCATGCCGATGAGGTTCGTGAAAAAATATCGGCGGCGGCGGCAAGCGGCGGCAAAACCGTTTCGGATATCGCAGAATCCGGCGCGGCGGTGATTGCATCGGCTGCGACGGTGTCGAATGCGGAGATTCCCGACTTGACGGCGATTGATGCCGCGATTGATGCTGCGGTTGATTTTACAGATAAAGCTGCGGTTAATGTTGAGGATAAAGCTGCGGTTAATGACGCAAACGATGAAACGGCGGTTGACGGTACCGATGCCGAAATCGCATCTGTTGCCGAGTCTGCGCCGGTTGGCGAATCCGCGCCGGTTGCCGAATCTGTGCCGGACGAACAGGGCGAAAACATGCTTATCGATGCGCCCGAAACAGGATTTACGTTTGATTTTTCTGCGGCATTGGAGGAAGATACCGCCACGGTCGAAGTTTTGGATACGGCGAATGCCGTTAAAGCGGAACCGAAGCCGGTTGACGATTCGGTAAAAGCGGAAGAAATTGATGCTTTTGAAGATTTTGACAAAATCGATGATGTCGATGTGTCTGCCGACACCGAAAAAATAGAGGAGCTTGACAGTTTCGACAATTTTGATGAGTTTGAGAAAATCGAACCCGACGAACCGATTTCCGAAAATGCCGGCGGTTATGATGCCGCTTCGAATGAAACAGCCGTACCGCTGTCCGACAACGATATTGCCGACAGCATTTCCGATAAAATCGCCGCAATGCGTGAACCCGCCTCCGACGACAACGGCGGAATTTACGATGACACTCTCGGCGAGCCCGAATCAATAATCGATTTGCCCGTCGAAAACACTGCGGACAGTGCCGACGAAAGTGCGGAAAACGGCGGATTTGATTTCGATTTTTCCGTTTTTGAAAATAATACCGAACA
>CAVKLD010000084.1:0-7057 GCA_963657065.1 bacterium | reverse complement strand
GGATTTTTTGTAAAATCTTCATTTTAGGACTTGACTTTTAATAGTTAGTCTTTCAGATTTGGGCAGAAAAAACGCCGTAGACTTTTCTCAAAATCTACGGCGTGGGCGTATGCGAAAAGGGATGCTGCCTTGCGGTAACATCCCTTTTGTCGCTTGGTTATTCAATTTTTGAGCTAACCTGTTTGCCCTCTGCCCTTAAAAGCGTTGATTTTACTGGGTTTCTGATTGTTTTCCTATGTCAACGCTCTTGACAGGCGGTTTTATTTCCCGCATCTGTCTGCAGCAGCATTACACGTCGCTGTTGTCGAAATTTTATTTCTGTTTTGCGCCGTCGTCGAATTTCTCGAGCACCTTGACGCTTACGGCGAAGCAATCGGCAAGACCCTGGAGGTTCATATTGTCATAAGAGTCGCGTCTGGTGTGATAATAACTTTCGAGCTTGTGGTTAAGCCCCGTAATACCGGTTACACGGAAACCGCCCTGAGCGAAAGCCGCGGAATCGGTCGCGCCGCCGAGCGGAGGAACCATGCCTTTTTTGCAGCCGATGCCAAGCTCTTTTGCACTCTCCATAAACAGGTCGGATACTTCGATATCCGCAGCAACAGTACCGTTGAGGTCACGGTAGTTCGTCATGAGGTACTTGGGGTCGTGAATCGTGTCGTAAGAATAAATGAAAGTGGGAACGTCGTCATACTCGCCTTTGTGAGCTTCGCACCATGCCTTCGAACCGCGAAGACCCGCTTCTTCGGAGCCGGTAAGCACAACACCTATTTCCGTATTTTCAAGTTCGATGCCGGCATCCTTGAGAGCCTTGAGAATGGCAATACCCATGTAGCAGCCGGAAAGGTTGTCGTTTGCACCGTCAACAACGCGCTTTTTGTTCCACATGAAGTAAAGTCCGATCCAGAACGGAACAAAAACAAGCGTGATAAGACCGAGCGTTTTAAGATATGCTGCATCGGGAGATGCAAGTTTTATGGCGGAAATCACGATAAGGTAAATCGCGCCTGCGCCGCAGATAAGAGCATGACTCTCAAATCCGACGCCGCCGAGAGCGTAGTTTACGGGCCATTCCCATGCTGCGTCGGGGTGTCCGTTGAATATGATGCGGCGTTTCGTTTCGCCTTTGCATTTTTTTATCGCGGTGACATTGTGTCCCGTCTTTTCGGGGAACAGCGGATCAACGAGCTTTTTATAAAGTCCGAACTGAAGGAACCCGACGGCAAGACCGAACACCACAAGGATTATGCTCACAACGGGAGCAAAGAAATAGAGCACGAACGCAAGCAGCACGGCTGTAATCGTTATGTAGATCCATCCGTAGAACGAACCGGGGTTTTCCTTAAAGGATTCGACTTCAGCCGTTTCGCATCCGCAGTCTTTCTTCAGCACTTCCGCCATGTACTCGCATGCCTGTTTTTCGCCCTTTGAACCGGGATCTCTTTTTTCTAATGTTTTGCATATATGCGTAATTTCTTTGAGCATATACTTTGCGGCTTTGTCCTTTGCCGAGATAATTGAGCTTAAGTCCATAAACGAACTCCCCTTTGCTGATTTTTTAAACTTTATTTTAAGCCATGAAACGTTAACAGTCAATGCATAATTTGTTAACATTTTATAAACAAAAACATTTTTTTCGGTTATCTCCTCCGCACAGTAAAAAAAGACTTGTTTACGACAGTATTTTTATGCTAAAATGTCTGTAAGATTAACGGAGATGAAACGCAGTGCTGATTTTAACGCCAAAAAAAATAAGAATAATTGAAAAGTACGCAAATGACGCGGGACTGTCATACATGCGCATGATGGAAAAAGCCGGGCAAGGCTGCGCCGAATACATACTCGGGGAGCACCGCGGCATCAAAAACGCGGTCATACTTTGCGGAAAAGGCAAAAACGGCGGCGACGGATTTGTTATCGCCCGTCACCTGACAGCGGCGCGCAAAAACGTTACGGTCATCAAGCTGTTCGACGCGCCAAGCGACGGGCTTTCGGAAAGCCGACGCGAAATGCTTGCGCCGGACACGAACGTGATTGTTTTTCCGAAAAATCGCACGGACGCCGCCGAAGCCGTCATGCAGGCGGACATAATCGTCGACGCCGTGTTCGGCATAGGTTTTTCGGGTCGGCTGCCGGCAGACGTAAAAGAAATTAACCGTCTGTGCATGCGGTCGAACGCGGTCGGAATCGCGGTGGATCTTCCGTCGGGAGTTTCCGTCGGGGGAATATCCGAGGACTGTTTCAAGGCGGACGAAACCCTCTCGATGCTCTGTCTGAAAAAAGAACACGTGTACAAACCGTTCTCCGATTACTGCGGACGCATAACGGTCATACCAATAGGAATCGACATATCGTTCAAACGCTGCCTGTTCACACTCTCTCCGTCGGAGCTTCGCGAAAGACTCCCGGCACGCCCCTTCGATGCAAACAAGGGAACTTTCGGCAAGGCGGCGATAATCGCGGGCAGCAAAAACATGCCGGGCGCCGCCGTCATTGCGGCTAAAGGCGCGGTATCGTCGGGAGCGGGACTTGTGTGCGCAATGTACCCCGATATTTGCCGCGAGATAATCTGTTCGGCTGTTCCGGAATGCATTCACGCGCCGCTTGCGACGGACGAAAACGGCATGATAGACGCAGGCGAAGCCGATAACATTATTCAAAAAACAAAAACGTACGACTCCGTTGCATTCGGCTGCGGCGTCGGCACCGGCGTCGGCGCGGAAAAACTGCTCGAAAAACTTCTGCACGGATACGGCGGAACACTGATAATAGATGCCGACGGCATAAATATTCTGGCAAAGCATACAGATTTATTGGAGAATGTCTCCTGCACCGTACTGCTTACGCCTCACCCCGGCGAAATGAGCCGTCTTACAGAAAAAACGATTGATGAAATCAACGCGAACAGGGAGAACACAGCCGCAGAATTTGCGTACGAACACGGCGTTTTCGTGCTGCTTAAGGGCGCAAACACCGTAATCGCTTCACCGGACGGAGCGGTATACGTGAACACAACCGGTTCATCCGCCCTGTCACGCGGCGGCAGCGGCGATCTGCTGACGGGAATGACGGCGGCGTTGGCTGCGGAGGGCGCAAAACCGTTTGACGCGCTTATACTCGCCGCTTTCCTGCACGGCAAAGCCGGTGAAATCGCCCAAAAGCATTTCACCTCGTTCGCGTCTACGATTCAGCGCATTACGGATTGTATTCCGGAGGCTTTCTTACAACTAAATGAAAGTCAGTGATTTTCCGTGCAAAAAAAACTTATCGCTTTTTTTCTCTCGGTTCTGCCGATATTCTGTTTTTTCGGGTGCAAAATAACGCCTTCCGTGCGTTTCGAGCCTGCGAAAAATTTTTCGGCGGCGGCGCAGGCGAAGAAAGGCGATTTTTCTTTTGAATGCAAAGTAACCTGCTCGTCGTACGAAGACACAAAGATTGAATTTACCGCTCCGTCGTCACTTGAGGGATTGGCACTGTCGCTCTCCTCGGAGGGAATACGGGTAAGCGCATACGGCATAACGGACGATTTTCCGACGGACTGCATAAGCGGCAGTTCACCCGCGTCAATCATTCTTCATGCCGTTCGCGACGGGATTTTTACCGCACGCGACTTTGAGGACACAGGCAACGGAACGTACACGGCTGACATCGCTGTCGGCGAAACTCCGGTTTGCATCACCTATGACGAAAGCGGAAAAATAACAAAAATTGACGCAAAAGACGAAAATTTTTGCGCTGTTTTCAACTGAATATTTTTTAAAAAACACAAAACAAATGTTTGCTTTTTCAGAACATTTGTGCTATACTACAACTGCGACAAAAAAAATACGGTTATGCCGACCGGAATCGAACCCATGCAGCCGGTCGGCTTATAAAGGAGCAGCAATGAAAGAACTTAACGGCACACAGCGTAAAATATATGAATTTCTTGCGGAAAAAGCGCAAAACGGAGTACCGCCGACCGTTCGTGAAATCTGCTCGGCAGTCGGTCTGAAATCCACGTCATCGGTTCAGGCAAACCTCTACGCGCTCGAACAGGCGGGATACATCGAGCGCGACCCGATGCTCAAGCGCTCGATTCGTGTAAAAGGACAAACCGATTCCGTAACGCAAGTGCCGTTGCTCGGCACGGTAACGGCTGGAATGCCTATACTTGCCGTCGAAGCCATCGAGGGTTATGTCCCGTTCCCGTCGGAAAACGCCCCCGATGAACCGCTTTTCGCGCTTAAAGTACGCGGTGACAGCATGATAAAGGCAGGCATTTTGTCCGGCGACATAATCATCGCCAAAAAAACGCCCGTGGCGTCAAACGGCGACATTGTGGTTGCTCTTATGGGCGACGAGGCGACAGTGAAACGTTTCTACAAAGAGGACGGTCACTTCCGCCTGCAACCCGAAAACGATGAATACGCACCGATAATAACAGACGAGCTTATCATTCTCGGCAAGGTAATTTCTCTTGTGAGATATTTTTAACGGGAATCGAACAATTCCCACCCGTCGACCGAAAAAAGCGTACCCGCAGACAAACGCAGTACGCTTTTTTGTTTTTCAGAAATATTTTGCCGCAATCCGCACTTTTGCCGAACATCAGACAGCGGCACGCGGCTTTTCTTCACAGCGTTTTTTGATAGTACAACACGTCGAGCGTTCTGCCGAACTTCACTCCGACCTTTTCAAGTCTTCCTACAAGACTAAAACCGTGTTTTGAGTGAAAAGAAACGCTTCGAGCATTTTCTTCTGTTATAATCGAAATGATATTCGTTATACCCGCCGATTTTCCGCGCCGCTCGATTTCATCCAGCAGCAAACCGCCCGTGCCTTTTGCAAGCAGCTCCTTGTCGAGGTATATCGACAGGTCAGCCGTATATCTGTACGCGGAACGTTCATGAAAACTGTCAAGGTATGCATATCCGACAATTTTCACGCCGTCGTCGGCAACGATAAAAGGATACCGCCGCGCAATTCTTTCCACACGCTCGGTAAATTCCCCGAGCGGCAACGGTTTTTCTTCGAAAGACACGGTTGTTTTTTCTATATAGTAATTGTATATTTCCAGACAGCGGGCAATATCGCCGCCGCGGATATCTCGTATTGTCATTTTTGCGCCTTTCCGTAATTAAAATACCGCCGGGATAAATCTCGCAAGAATCAACCCGCAGACGAAAGATATTGCATTTGCCGCAACCGTATAAATTACCGTACGTGATTTTTTGATATCACCGCAGCCGATTTTTTTGAATCCAAATGTGTAAACGGCAATTTCAGCCGCAAGCACGAGCAACTCAAGCAATCCGTATACAACCGTAACGCCGCCGTTTTTGAAGTACATCAGCAGCAAAACAGCATTCAAAACGAGCTGCGTGCAGATATTTGCAATCAAAATCAAAAGCACGAGCTTCTTCTCACGGAATCCGAAAGCAAACGCCGTCAAAAGCTCGATTGCAACGCAAATCAGCATTCTCACAAGCAAACCGACGATTTCAGATGTAAAATCATGCTCGCACGTTACCGCGCCCTTGCTGTCGCCGTCCGACGAACCGTCGGAGTGCGTCACATCCGACATATCAAGCGTTCCGTCAGGCGCAACTGTTACGGTTTTCATTTCGCTGACATCAGCAGTAAAATAACTGTGAAACGCATACCGTTCACATTTTTCGCTCACCGCATACTCGTCCGTTTCGGGAAAATACAGCAGTATCTTAAATTTTTCGGGCGGATAATAGGTCCACTCAATAGATTTGCTTTCGCCGCAGTCCCAAAATTCCTGAAGAAAATAGTAGCCGTCGCTGTCTTCATATTCTTCAAACGCCCGCCATATCACCTCATTATCATGAAACTGCTCACTGCCCGAAGTCCCGTCCCACGCATACGCAGGACCGGTAGAAGAATCGGCGGACAGAAGCGTTCCCCAGCACTCGTTAGTCGAAAGATTTTTAAAACTGACAATCACCGACTGCTTCGGCCCCGTATCGGCGGAAACCGCCGTGCCGAAAACGCACAGCAGAACTGCAACGGCGATAATACACGCCGCAAACTTTTTTTTCACTGCAATCTCTCCTTTTTTCGCGCAATCCCTTCGCGACCCGAAAACAATAATATCTTTTTCCGAGCCGATTTTATTCAAATCTCCGTATTTCTTCGACTTTTGGTCTTTTTCAAAAACAATGATGTTCATTTTCCGCACGGTTCTTCACCTCTTTTTGCTTATTTCCGGTGAGCCTGTGTACATTTTACCATAAATCAATCAAAAATACCATTAGCAAATTATACAAACTCCGCGCGCAAACGCGCACAAACGAACGCGTGCAAAAAAAACGCACACTTAAAATATTCATCAAAAAAATTCAAGTTAAATCATCTGCAAACAGGAGCAAAAGAAAATGAAAAACATTTCTCGGTATGTACACTTTTACGATTCCCCTGTCGGCAAAATCGCCATGCTGTCTGACGGCAATTCGCTGACTGGACTGTACATAAAAAATCAATCAGGTTACGATGCGGTTAAAAATAAGCAAAACGCGATTCCGCCGCTTCTCCCGATATTCACAAATACAGAGCAATGGCTCGATGAATATTTTTCGGAAAACGAACCGGATTTCATGCCGCAAATCGCCTTTTACGGGACACAATTTCAACACTCCGTCTGGGAAAGACTCCGAAAAATACCCTACGGCGCAACCGTGACATACGGCGAGCTTGCAGCGGAAATTGCGTCAAAACGCGGGATAAAAAGAATGTCGGCGCAGGCTGTCGGCGGCGCAGTCGGGAAAAATCCGATATCAATCATAATACCGTGCCACAGGGTTATCGGCGCAAACGGCTCACTCACAGGCTATAACGGCGGCATTGAGATAAAAGAAAAGCTCCTCGAAATCGAACGCAAACACCGGTAAAAATGCAAAAAAATCGAGCGTTCCCACACGGTCACAGACCACTAAGAACACTCGATATGGTGCGAATGGCGATACAGAACTTTTTGAAAAAGCCAGTAATATCAAGGGCACTGAAAAACCACAGTTTTTTGAAAAGCTGTGGTTTTTGTGTATAAATATTC
>CAVKLD010000083.1:0-7065 GCA_963657065.1 bacterium | reverse complement strand
GGGTACATTCGACACCCGTGGATACATTATATAAAGCCGTCGAAGGATCTCGGCACATTTCTTAATTTTGAAAAAGATGCGCTTGATTTTTCGATGAAACTCGGTTACAACGACTGCATGAAAGAATACGGCGGTTTTTACGGCGACACGTATACGTTCGAGCCGGATATCGAGCCTGACAGGCTGACCCGTACCGCCGACGAATTTGTGTCGCTGATGACAAAAACGGAGGCGAATTACGATTTTTCCGGCAGTGTGCATTTGCAGCGTGTGAATAAACTTGAGGGTTGTTCTTATATTTTGGCGGAGCTTGCAAAAACCGACCGTCCGAACGAAACCGACCTTTTTGTCGCCGCACTCGAATGTTTCCTGTCGCGGCTCGGTTATGACGAAAAGGTGAATTACAAAATCGGCGAACTGCTCTATACGCTCAAAACGCGTGTGGACGGACTGTTTCCGCTTCTGGAATACGATGTCGAAGCGGCTTTTGCAACGGTTGCGGGTTTTTTCGAGCCGGTAAAATCGGAAGAAGTGATTCGGCTGAAGCAATATGACAAAACGCGTTTAAACATTATATATATGTCTTTGATACGCGCCTTGCAGCGCAGTAATTTCTGAAATGGAAAGAGGAAGTAAAAATGCTCTCAAAGGTAAACAGCGTAGGCATTTTCGGTCTGCATACTTTCCCGGTCGAAACGGAAGTTTATATTTCGCAGGGTAAGTACCGTTTCGATATCGTCGGTTTGCCGGATGCCGCCGTAAACGAGGCAAAAGAACGCGTGCGTGCGGCAGTTAAAAACAGCGGGTTCGGTTTTTCAAATAATCGCATAACCGTAAATCTTGCGCCTGCCGACGTTAAAAAGGAAGGTTCACTGTACGATCTCCCTATTTTTATCGCGATAGTCTATTCCATGCGCAAACCGGCTCCGGAAATGTCCGATTGCGCTTTTATTGGCGAGTTGTCGCTTTCGGGCGACGTCCGCGCGGTTAACGGCGTGCTGCCCATGGTGCTTGAGGCGCGTGCGGCGGGAATAAAGAGGATGTTTGTTCCGTATGCGAATGTGTCGGAGGCTTCTGTTGTCGACGGAATGGATGTGTACGGAGTTCGGCACGTGCAGCAGCTTTTGGCGTTTTTTGAAAACAGGGAATGCGAAGACTGGGAAGAACTGACTCCGGTTGAGAAACTGCAATACATCCCTGCAACGGCTGAGGAAACGATGCTTGATTTTTCGGACGTCAAAGGACAGCAGGCGGCGAAACGCGCACTTGAAGTGGCTGCCGCCGGCGGACACAATTTCCTTATGGTAGGTCCTCCGGGGTCGGGCAAGAGCATGCTTGCCAAACGCATTCCCGGCATATTGCCCGATCTGACTTTTGAAGAGTCGCTTGAAACAACAAAAATATATTCCATTGCCGGACTTTTGAAACGCGGCGAGGGCCTTGTGAGAAGCCGTCCGTTTCGTTCGCCGCATCACACCGTTTCGTCTGCGGGACTTTCGGGCGGCGGCTCGATTCCGCGTCCGGGGGAGTTGTCGCTTGCTCATAACGGCGTCCTTTTCCTTGACGAAATGCCCGAATTTTCGCGTTCCGCAATGGAAGTGATGCGTCAGCCTATCGAAGACGGCAGCATAACCATTTCGCGTGTTGCCGGAACATTGACGTACCCGTGTTCCGTTATGCTTATCGCCGCGATGAATCCGTGTCCGTGCGGTTATCTCGGCGATCCGAGACATCGCTGCACTTGTTCGCGTCAGGCTGTCGAAAGATATGTTTCTCGTGTATCGGGGCCTCTGCTTGACCGAATCGATATTCAGGTCGAAGTGATGCCGGTAAATTTCGATGAGCTGACAAATAAAAATACGGCTGAGGAAAGTTCCGCCGCCGTCAAAGCGCGTGTCGATAAGGCTCGGGTGATTCAGTCTGAACGTTTTGCCGGGACTCCCACCGCATGCAATGCGAAAATGACCCCGGCGCAAACGCGTAAGTTCTGCACCATGTCGCCCGTCGCGGAGGCGCTGCTCAAAAGCGCGTTTGACAAACTCGGACTGTCGGCGAGAGCGTACGATAAAATTTTACGCGTGGCAAGAACCGTTGCCGACCTTGACGGCAGCGATATTATAGATATTAAGCATATTACCGAGGCGATTCGCTACCGCAGCTACGACAGAAAAAGAGCACTGCCGGATTGATTTAAGAAACTCTGCTGATACAAAACAACGCTGAGATGAGAAAGGAAGACTTTATATGAGAATATGTGTTTTCGGTGCATCGGGCACCGAACTTGACAAAATCTATATTGACGCCGTCGAAGAACTCGGCGGGAAACTTGCCGCACGCGGACATTCTCTTATTTTCGGCGGCGGCACGAACGGACTTATGGGTGCAGCTGCACGCGGGTTTAAAAAAGGCGGCGGAAAAATCATCGGCGTCGCGCCGCGTTTCTTTGATGTCCCCGGAATTTTGTACAAGGAGTGCGACGAGTTTGTCTATCCCGATTCAATGCGCGACCGAAAAAAATATATGGAGGACAATGCCGACGCTTTTATCGTCGCTCCCGGCGGTATCGGAACATACGAAGAATTTTTTGAGGTGCTTACACTCAAGCAGCTTGCCCGTCATGCAAAGCCTATCGCACTGTTTAATGTCAACGGCTATTTTGATGCGCTTAATTTGTTGATAGACAAAAATATACGCGACGGGTTTGTTCGTCCGCAGACTGCCGAACTTTACATAACGTCCAACGATGATGAAAAAATTATCAGGTATATCGAAAACGATAAAACCGACATCGCGTCAATAAAATTCCACAACTGAAGTGTGATTGATAAAAAGTCAAACGGCTGCTTACGCGTTGTCAAGCGTTAACGCGGCAAAAAAGGACAGAATTGCCGTGCGCTGTTTTTTTCACTGTGCCGTGTTTCACGACAATACTGGCAATTATATTTGTACAGCAAAAGTGAAATGAAAATTTTTAATGGTTTTTAATTAAAATAAAGCAATCGTTTTTTGGCCAATATAACCGAAAACGGTTGCTTTTTTTATACAACAGTGCTAATATATACGAAATATCCGAAACACGGAGAAAGCTATGACAAAACAGGAATGGAAAAAAATAAGAGGCTCGAAAAATACCCCCGATCAGATAATGCTTTCCGTAAAGGGCGACGCATCCGAATCCGTGACCGTTCGCTGGCGTACATGCGCACAGATAAAGGACGGCTGTGCACTCTATCGCAAGGCGGGGACGGACAATGAGTGGAAAACGGCATTGTCTTCGGTAAACTTTTTTGAAACCGATGTCGACGAGAGTAATTTTCATTTTGCGGATATGGTCGGACTTGAACCCGACACAAAATATGAGTATACCGTGGGCAATGATGTGTATCGAAGCAAAGTTTACACTTTTAGATCCACACGGCGCAATTTTGAAAAATTCTCTTTTTTGTGCATTTCCGATATACAAACCGGCGAACCGGAACCGCCTGCAGACTACAGGCCGATGGGCAGGGCACTTAAAAAGCTGCTGGATGCTCATCCGGAGTGTGAGTTTATTCTTACCGCGGGTGACAACACAAACTGCGGTCAGACCGATGTGCAGTGGACGGGGCTTATGGAGGGACTCGAGGGAATTTCTGAGAGCATCCCGATAATGTTTTGCATGGGCAATCACGATGACATGGGTTTTGAAGATTATTTTACTTTTACCGGTAAATATTATTCCGAGCACGCTACCTATTTTACAAATCAGCTTTACGGTTCCTATGCGCACAATGGTCCTCCCGATTGGCTCGTTGCGAACTATTCGTTCGATTACGGCAACGCGCATTTCGCGGTAATGGGCACGAGCGGTTTTGAATTTATAAACGAATGGCTTATAAGGGATGCCGAAAACAGTAAAAAAACATGGAAATTCGGCGCACATCATTTTCCCGTGTGCTATTCGGGTGCATCGTTGGAGTGCGAAGATACATATCCCGCCCTGCAGGAAGGAATGGAAAAGCTGGATGTCGTTTTTTCCGGGCATGAGCATTCCTTTGCCCGTTCTTATCCCCGAAGGAAAGACGGGCTATACGACAAGCCGTCGGAGGGCACGGTGCACTATAATCTCGGCAGCGGCAATCGAAATCCCCCGGGAACGCGTGTTGTGCCCAAAGTATGGAACGCGAAAACCTACAATCACGAGGAAGACCTTTCGATGTATTGTATCGCCGATGTTGACGGCGAAACGCTTACCCTTACTTCTTTCGTCGAGGACGGCAGAGTCGTTGACCGATGCGTTATCGATAAGAGAAACGACAGAATTTTACCGTGTGAGTGTGCACCGCGCTATAATCGACCGCGGCTTAAATTCAAGGGATATGATCTCGGCATATGCAACGAACATACTTTGCCCGTTTGCCGAAACGGCGTGTGGTATATCGCGCCGGGGCAGTTTATAAATTTCATCGGCGGCGACGTTGTCCGCACCGAAGGCAAAATAAAAGTATCCGTCTACGGCAGGACTGCAGAGTTTTGCGAAAACAGTGATGTCATGCTCGCGAACGGAGAGCGAATAAAAATGGCGGCACCGTGTCTTCGTCTTGATGAAGGACAGCTTTTTGTACCTGTTGACGATTTTTGCAAACCTCTGCGCATGCATGCACTTTACTTTACTCACAATAATTTTATTTCGATAGAGAGCGAGACTGAAGCGCGTCCCGTTCCGTATCAACCGTAATTATTTTTCTACAGGAGGCTTTTATTATGAGACAAATCAACCGTTCGGATAAACTTCAGCTTGTTCATTCCGACATCAGAGGACCGGTATTCGTTGAGTCGAACCGTATGCGTGCCGAGGGGATTGACGTTATGCGTCTTAACACCGGCAACCCGGCGACATTCGGATTTAAAATGCCCGATTCTGTCCGCAATGCACTGCTTGCAAACGCCGACAAGGCGGTTGCTTACTGCGACCTCAAAGGCATGCCCGATGCGCGCGAGTCAATTTGCGCGTATCACAAGAGCAAAGGCATAGAAGGCATCACGCCCGACGATGTTTTTATCGGAAACGGTGTAAGTGAACTTGTCACAATGACACTTACCGCGCTGCTTAATTACGGCGACGAAATCCTTGTTCCCGCACCCGATTATTCACTTTGGACAAATTCCGTCTATATTGCCGGCGCAAAACCGGTTCATTATGTTTGTGATGAAACGAACCGGTGGTATCCCGATCCCGATGACATTCGCTCGAAAATAACCGACAAAACAAAAGCGATCGTCCTTATAAACCCCAACAACCCTACGGGCGCGGTTTATCCGAAAGAGCTTTTGGAGCAGATTATAGAAATCGCAAGACAGCATCAGCTTGTTGTTCTCTCCGATGAAATTTACGACCGTCTTGTTATGGACGGTATTGAGCACGTTTCCACAGCATCGCTGTGCAATGATTTGCTCTGCATCACATACAACGGACTTTCGAAGTCGCATATTGTCTGCGGTTTCCGCTGCGGTTGGATGGTGGTCAGCGGTGCAAAAAAAGACGCCGCCGACTTCATTGCGGGACTTGTGGCACTGTCGGCGATGCGTCTGTGCGCAAATGCTCTCATGCAGCTTGTCATTCCCGCCGCGCTTGCAGATCCCGAATCGACAAGAGAGATGATTGTCCCCGGCGGACGTCTTTATGAGCAGCGTGAAGCCTGCTGCCGCGAACTTGACAAGATAGACGGCATTACGTACGTGAAAAACCACGCCGCATTTTATATTTTCCCGAAGCTCGACATCAAGAAATTCAATATCACCGACGATCAGCAATTCGCCATGGATTTCCTGCATGCAAAGCATGTCATGATTATCCCCGGCAGAGGGTTCAGCTGGAACGATCCCGACCATTTCCGTATCGTAATGCTCCCCAAAGCGGAAGATATGGCGCGCGCGATGCGCGACCTCGGCGATTTCCTCTCGGATTATCACCAGAAATAACACGAAATCCGTAAATCATATCGTAGTATCTATATAATGTATATAGTAATAGAGAATCTTCGGGTGTATGCTTATCACGGCGTGCACCCGGAAGAAAAACAGCAGGGTCAAAATTTCATCTTGGATATATCCTGTTTCGTTTCAGATGAACGCGCATGTTATAGTGATTTCGTTGAAAACACAGTCAGTTATTCCGATGTGACAAAAAAAGCCGTCGAGGTTTTTACTTCGTACAAGCGCGATCTCATCGAAGCCGCAGCGAACGATGTCGCAAAGACTGTGATTGAATCCTTTCCTCTCGTAGATGCGGTTGACGTGACGGTGAAGAAACCGGATGCGCCCGTGAAAGCCGATTTTGACTGTATGGCGGTGTCAATCCACCGTGCTCGTGAAAAAACAACGGATGTGCGGACGAAGTGTGCGGTGAAAAAGGCGTATCTTGCGCTCGGTTCGAATATCGGCGACGGCGAAAAAAACATTTTGCGTGCATACGACGCGCTGAATGCAGTTCCCGGAATTACCGTAACAAAAAAATCGGATTTTTATATTACGAATCCGTGGGGGTATACCGAACAGGCGAATTTTACAAATGCGTGCTGCGAAACGGAAACTTCACTTTCTCCCGAGGCTCTGCTCGGTGCATGCCTTGGCATTGAGGCGGCAATGGGGCGTGTCCGTGAGTTCAAAAACGGTCCGCGCATAATTGACATTGATGTTATAATGTACGAAAACGAAACAAGAAACACGGATGAACTGAAACTTCCGCACCCGTCTTTTTCCGAACGCGATTTTGTTTTGCGCCCGCTCCTCGACGTGTCTGTGGACGATGTTGTGCTCGGCTTCGACGTCCGCGCAGCTCTTGATAAACTCGGCATGAGGGAAGAGAATAATATATGATGTGATCTATTTCCCGAACCGATGCAGTATATTGTATGCGGTTCGGGAAACTGTGTTTTTCTTGGTGCGACGATGCGGCGTGAATCGCCCGGCGGCGTTGTTTAAAGACAAAAAAAGTTAAAAAAACCTGTTGACAAAACGCGAAATTCGGAGTATGATATGCAGGCACTTGAGAGAGCGAGAGACATACGGCGTGCGTAGGCAGCG
>CAVKLD010000082.1:0-7491 GCA_963657065.1 bacterium | reverse complement strand
GCATGGACGGAAATCAGCCTGTCAAAACCGACACGGGTTCAACTCCCGTCAGCTAAGCTGACGGGAGTTAAACCCCGCCGCCCGTTATCGTCCCTTTTCGGCACTTTTTGCCATTTTCGTCTTGCCCCACGTCAGCTTAAAAATTACAGCAAACGTTTTCGGGATAAAGCTCCGCGATGCGCGACGCGCCGGCGCGAATCGTTTCAAACGCACCGAGAGCCGCAGCACGGCCGAACCCGTCGCGCCAGCTCACCTCGAGCGATATTTCGCCGTCGGCAATATGAAAACTCTCCACATGAACGAGCTTTTCGCATTCCAGTTCGCCGAGCCTCTCCGTGAGCGCAATAACGAGAGCCGACACGCCGGCGCACACGACGTCTTTTCCCTTTTCACCCGCTCCGGCGTGCCCGGAACATTCAAACAGCATGCCGGAATTCAGCTCGTCAAGGCTTATTGACGTCATAATCCGTCACCTCTCCGTCGTCCGGCGCAAGCGAACCGTATTTTTTACCGTTCTCCTCGATAATGCGGACAATTTTGTCTTTGTTGTCGATGTCGACAAGCTGCATGCAGGCAAGCGATTCAACGCTTTTCGCGGGATCGAAAAATCCGAGCTTGTAGAAATTGAGCGCATCGTTGTTCTGACTCGCACGTGAAAATGTATTTTGCTTGTGCGCCTTGACGCTGACGTCGAAGACGGGGACACGCGTGCCGAGGTCATAGCCGAACGCGCTGCCGAGGCTGACCGGACGCAGCAGGGAATTATCAAACGAGCCGTACGTGCCCTCGCCGCCGGGACTTAAAATGCGCATGCTTCGCGCAACGTCGTAAAACTGCCGTATAAGTTCGATGCACACGGTGCAAATCTGCGCAAAAGCGCGGTATGTTGCGGAAATCATGTCACGCGACAGCTTGTTTCCGGCTTCCTGCAAAGCGGCTATCGCGGTGCCGGAAGTAACGCCGCCGAGAGTGCCGCCGCTCACGAAATCGCGGTTGCCGCTTACCTCTTTGAGTTCGGATATCTTGTTGTTCAGCACGGTTATATACACGCCCGACAGCGGAACATTCGCAATCTCCCTTATCGACTCCTCGCCGAGCGACGAGCCGCTGACGTGAACAAAATCCTTCGACAAATCGGCAAATTCTTCTTCGTTTACCGCACCCTCGTTTCGCGTGAAGTACCGTCGGCGCGCTCCGGCTCTCGCGTTTCTCACAATTTCCGTGCCGAGCAGGTCTATCTCTTCCTGCACGCCGCGCATGATATCAATAAATCCGAATCCGACGGGCGTGCCCTCTTCGGAATAGAGCGGATCGAACACAAACGGGTAAAGTCCGTGGTCATACCATCCGCGCTCGCAAAGTTCGGGGTCGTTTTCGGACGCGTAGAGAACGGTCTGCCCGACGAATTTCACGAAATGCAGCACCGTTTTACCGCCGACGCGCTTCTTGTAATACCAGTCAACGACTGCGGACTTGTCCGACGTATCGACATAGGGGTCGTAGAGATAACCGAACGTTTCACCCCCGCCGCCGAGCTTGCCCTCAAGCGACGGATACATGTCGGCAAGAATATCATTGTCAATGAGTTCGGTGTAAAACAGGTTGCGGCTCTTTTGAATGTCGCGCACGCCCGGCTCCCAGAACAGATTGAGAATATCCGCACGCCTTACGTCGATGTCGCCGAGATTGCCGCACGCTTCGGGATTCCAGAGAACGGAATACACCGCCGTGCCGGTCTTCAGCTTACTGTACGCGCCGTCGGAATAGACGTTTTCCCAACCGTTGCGCTCAAGTATGACGGGCAGCATGTCGGTCAGCTGACGCGCCGCCTTTTCGTCGGATTCCTCACGCGGCAGCACAGTGCACTGCGGCACTGCGTCCATAAAATCGGCGTGCTTGTTCACAATCGAGTTGAACAGCCACGCGGACGAAGCGGTTGAACCGTCGGAATTTTCAACCCAGTGGCGCAGTCTGAACCATTTCTCGTTTTCGATGATGCGGTTTTCCAAACGCTGCTTCGCACTCTTGTACTTCTTCAGCGTCGCCGCAGCCGCAAGCACCTCGTCAATCCCTATCGCATCGCCGACAAGCGCCTCGCCGCCGTGATTGTCCGACTGTTTCGCTTCCCTCCCCGCCGCACCCGCAACGGGAAATTTCTTTTCTTTTGTACGCATATTGTTTGTCTCCTTTTTATAAAACTCCGCAAATTGAAACCACTGCGATATACATCATCATAAAAATTTGTGCATATTTTGAAACCTGCGTCGTGTAGTGGCGGCGTTCCGCCCGCCGCCCGCGCGGATGTACGTAAATAATGCACGCCAACCTTCAAACATTGCATAAATTAAATTCACATTATGCAAGTCGGGTTAACTGTACGAATACTGCCCGTAATTTTTTGTATTCAACTCCAGCGGGTCGTCGCCGAACGGCGTTTGCACCGCGCAATGGTGCGGTGTTATCGGGCGCGACATGCAAAAATATCTGAACGAATCCGCAAAATGGTCTTCCTGCGACGTATCGAGGTCTTCGGGGTTCACATCGGAAAACTGCAAGAGCGGCAGGGTCCTTATTGCGGCGGTGCACGTGTTAAAAAAGTACGCCATCGGATATCCTTCGCCGTCAAACGACAGACGGTAATGCACCTGCATCCAGCCGGGAATACGTTTGTTGTCGCCGCGTGCGAAATACACGAAGTGTCTGTCGGCGGAATCTATTATCGCTTCGCCGCGTGACACGTCCCAGATTGACGGGTCAGCCACGCCGCTTATGCACTTGCCCCTGAGCCAGCGGTGAGTGGTTTCGATGCGGCGTATCTCCTCAAAAATCCTGTCGGGATACCACTTCACGCCCTCGTTCGGCGTCTGCGTGCAGCCGTAGAGCTGCAAAATGAGATATGCCCTGCCGTCGTAATCTATCGCCCACCAGTCGCACGAGAACGGCTTCGCGTAACCGAAGTCAAAACTGCGGACGATGTTCCATCCGTCGGGAATCTCGAACGGTTCGATGACATGCGTAAAGCGTCTGTCCTTATAGTGCTGCGGGTCGTCGCGGAATTCATCGAAAAACTGACCGTCGAAAATATCCCAGTCGCCGTCGAGCCACGCCCTGCGCAGTTTCGGCGGCAGAGCTTCAAGCCGCTTTATGTACTCGGGGTCGTTCTCCATCAAAGCGGCATTGTCGGTGACAAGACTCTTGAAAAATACGTAATCATCGGGATTCTCGCCCGGCTTGTAAACCCTGTCAATAAACAGCCTTTTCACAAAAGCATGTCCGACGCCGCCGGGATTGCATGTGAGATAAACACGCTTCGGGAATCCGTTTACACCTCGCACGCACGCCTTGAAGCGGTCGTACTGCTCCTCCGTAAGCTGCGTCGCCTCGTCCAGAAACAGAACATCCACCTCCGTGCCCTGATAGCGGTCAAGGTCCTTGACGTTCCTGCAGTAACCGAGCTTGATTACAGAACCGTTTTTGAACAGAAATTCTTTCGCCGTTTCCTTGAAAACCGCCGACTTGCCGACAAGCTCCCGAAGCGGAGTGATGTGGTTCGCACGAAGCTCCGGATAAGTTTTACGAACTATCATAATTTTGATGCCGGGATATTTGAGCGCGAGCAGCACCGCCTTTACCCTCACCGCCCAGCTCTTGCCGCCGCCGCGCGCACCGCCGAACGCAATAAAACGGTGCGTGTCTTCCAAAAAACGTTTTTGTGTTTCCCCCGGTACGCCGGGATAAAGTGTTTCCATAAAATCCCCCCTATGACCTTACTCCGAGTATTTGTCCGCGCAGTCATCCATTACAACACGCAGGACATTTGCGCCGTCCTCGTCATTCAAACTGCCGGTCACGGACAACGCCTCTTTGAGGACCGACCAGTACTCTTTCAGTGATTTCGCGGCGGTTTGCTCGTCCCCGGACTCACCGTCCGCACCGTATACACTCTTTATCGCACGGTACGTCGCACGGCACATTATGCCCGACGCCTGCGACAGGCAATCTTCCGACTTCACCGGTACGCCGCGCTTCCTGCGCACGGCCCGCTTTTTTGTTTCGATAATAAAACCTCCTACTCATCTTCACTGCACGATGTTGATTTCACAATGACATATATCGTAGGGACGGCGTTCCAGCCGCCGCCCGCGCGGATGTACGTAAAATGATTATATAACGCACGCCGACCGTCAAACGCTGCACGGATTGAAATTTTCATTGCAAAAAAACGTCCGTCAATTTTATGCTCGACCGTCGCCCAACCGAACGGCGTTTGCGTGTGTTTCATGTCTGAATAATAACACACCCGCTCGGGAGATTTCTCCCCTAAAACGGGTGTTTTTGAAAAATTTTTTATTTTTTTTCGCTGCCGAATATTTCGCCGATTACCTTTTCCGAAATGCGTTTCACTTTCCCGAAATCCATCGCGTCCGTGTAGTATTTTTCCAACTTGTCGTGAATATTTTTAGCATTTTCGAGTTTTTTGAGTGCTTCGGAGATGAATTCATCGTACGTTTTCCTGCCAAAGACAATTCTGCTGCGGTTGCGCGCGATCTCGGCGGAATCAAGAAAACGGCTGCAGTTTACCGTGCGCGACGCTTCGAACGGACACGCATGGCTGCGGTCGGCGGCGATAAGTCCGAGTCCGATTTCGGGCAGCATCACGGCAAACGGCGTGCCGTCGGGCGACATCGGCGGCAAACATTCCACCGCCGAATAACCGCGCCCCGCGGCTTCAATCACCATGTAGCGCATTATCGCGCCGGCGGTAAGCCCGAACGTGTCCTCGAGCACGATTTTTCGCTCGCACATACCGGTGAAAGTATCGTAAAAAACAGCCTCGCCGAACGGTGTGAGCGCACCGAGAAAACGTCGTGAAATGCGTCCGCGTTCGCCCGATGCTTCGCCCAGCTCCTTTGCGGCAAGACTTTCGGAGAACTTTTGCAGCTTCACTCCGTTTATCGCCGGCAGAAGTCTTGCTTTCACGTTATTCGACACCGCCGACGCGGCTTTCAAAAAACCGATGCACTTTTTGTGTTCGCGGGAATTTTCAAGCGTCAGCGCAATTATTTCCGATGAATTTTCACGCAGTTTCGCGTCGTTTCGACAGCTGCCGAGGTCAACCGTCGTTTCGCAGACCCCCGGAAAACGCGGCTCTACCGTGTGCGGCGGCGTACCGTCGCATATGCTTATTTTCCTGTGCGGAATTATAACAGCATCCAGACTGTTCGGGTCGGAAGAACAGTAAATCCTCTCGCAGTAGAGTCCGCGCCTGTCGCACTCCGACGCAACCTTTTTCATAAGCGTCGACTTGCCCGTACCCGGTCCGCCCTTGATGATGAAAAGCCGCCACCCGTCCTCCGGCTCGTAAAGCTCGTCGAACAGCGAATAAAATCCGCCCGGCGTGTTTGCCCCGAGGAAAAAACACGGCGCGGACATCGACTTCGTTTTTTCAGTGTTCATACAGTAACCCCCGTTTGTATCGTCTTTCAGATTCATCATATTCACGCGGGATTTTTTTGTTAATTTAAAAACAAAAAATCCACCCGACAAATCACCGGATGGATTGAAAGTAAGCTGACAGCACAAATCTCCAAAGTTTTTGTTTCTTTTTCGGTTATTTTTCCGTCTTTAACGGCAGCGTCATAAACAGTTAAACAGCGGCGGAATCCTCATTCATTTTATTGTAAACATTGTTTATGAAGTAAAAAATGAACGGGGTTACATCTGTTTTGCCGCTCAGTTTCCTGTTTTCCTCAATTACCGTGTAAGCGTCATAGTATGCCTTGCGGCTTTTTTCTATCCTGCTTGAAAACGGAATAAACAGCACCGACCGATAACCTTTTTGAATTAAAAACCACAAATGAACGAGCCGTGCAATTCTGCCGTTTCCGTCAAAATACGGATGCACAAAACCAATGTAAAAATGAATGATTGCCGCCTTAATCAAATCGTTAATGTCATCCTCGGCATTAGCAAATACGACAAGCGACTTCATAAACTCAGGCACTTTTTGAGCGTCAAGGCCTGAATGCTCAATATGATCGCTGACAACATAAACCGTATCGTGTCTGTAAAATTTGCCCTCTGACAATTTATCATCATTGGTTAGAAAGTTACCGACAGTCATCATATAAAGCCTATATAAATTGTCCTCGGTTATTTTGTTGGCGGTATCGGCAATAAAGTCAAGACCGTGCTTGATACCTAATATTCTGTTCTCCTGTTCGTCGTCGGGTGACATGCCTTTTAGGATTTTGCGCACACTGTCACGGCTGAAATCCACGCTCTCAATAGCCGAAGTGGATAGTATTTCTTCCTCGGCTGCTTTGAGTCCGTAATGCTTATCCTGCGGTTGCAATAACAGCTTTACCGTATTTTGATTGACGGCATTAAAGGCTTCTGTAAAAACAATATTGTTGCCGTCAAAATCATATAGCGGCAAAGGTTTATAATATAATTCCTCTAATGCTTTAAGAAAGCTGTTAAAATCCGCATCGTATTTATATTTTAGTTTTTTATAGTCCGGAAAATGCTTATCTTTTAACATTTCGGTAAAGACTTTAATGTCCATAGCAGTCCCCCGATATAATAAAGTATCAGTTTGTATCAGTATAGTGCAAACGTAAAAAAATGTCAAGTAGGGGCGATGCTCCCGCACCGACCGCGACACGAAACATATGTAAATGCCGTTCGGTCGGTCGACAAATGAACATAAAATTGACGAATGTTTCAATCCGTGCAGCGTTTAACAGTCGGCGTGTTTCGGGTTACGTATATCCGCGCGGGATACACGGCGTAAATTTCCGACAAATGAAAAAAAACCCGACGCAGTGCGGCGGGATTTTTTGGTGGAAGAGGGTGGATTCGAACCACCGAAGTCGTCGACAACAGATTTACAGTCTGCCCCCTTTGGCCGCTCGGGAACTCTTCCGTATATTAAGTTTCGTGGAGCTGGTGGACGGACTCGAACCCCCGACCTGCTGATTACAAATCAGCTGCTCTACCAACTGAGCTACACCAGCGACTCCTCTATTGCGTGAACGCAAGAGAGAATATACCATATTTTCGGAGTCAAGTCAATAGTTTTTTTACTTTTTTTCAAAAAATTTTCTGTTTTTTCCGTACGGAAAATCCGACGGCGCGTTTTTGCCGCGAAAAACAGCCGAACTCCCGAAAAAGGCGTCCGGCTGTCGGTTTTCATATTGCGTTATCCGCCGTAGCTGCCGCCGAAGAGTGATGCTATGGCAAAGATTATCTTCTTGAGGAATTTGATTATTCTTGCCAAAAAGCCGTCATTTTCGACTGTTTTATGTTCTCTTGAAAGCTCTTCGCCGCAAACGGAGCAATAGACGACCTCGTCGTAACTGCCGTCGGCGGAATCGGACGGTTCAACCCGGTTTTCTTCAACCGCAGCGGCGGGAACATGCCCGGTTGCGGGAATAGCTTTGTACGTGGTGTAATCGCAACCCTCTCTGTGGCAATCTTCCCAGGCTT
>CAVKLD010000081.1:0-7497 GCA_963657065.1 bacterium | reverse complement strand
GCTGTCGGGTGCAAAGCAGTTTTGCCTGAGCCGATTCATATCGGGCAAGGCAAAGTCATCGCGAATACTTGACGTATTTGCGAGGGTTTTTACGCAGCATGGCGAAAATCAGCCTGTCAAAACCGACCCGGTTCGACTCCCGTCAGCTTAAATCACCTGTATTGCAAATAATCCAAGAACCGTTTTACTGCCAGAGAAGCGGTTTTTTTGCTTCGAAAAGCCAATCCGATATTACGGTAAGCGGGAACATCAAGTTCTTTCACAACAATATTGTACGGAATCCTCCTGAGAATTAACTCCGGCAAAACACTTATTCCGAAGCCGCTTTCAATCATCGACATAATCGAGTAATCGTCCCAAGTTGTAAAATGCGTATTCGGGGTTAAATCGCACCTCGCAAAGAACTCTGCGGCGTCGGAGCTTCCGTTCTTTTCAAGAAGTATAAAAGGTTCATCGCAAAGGGATGCGACGGGAATTTTTTCAAGGCGGGACAGCGGATGATTTTCCGGCAGTACGGCAAGCAGCTTATCCTGCTCCAGAAATACTGTTTTTAAATCATGACGTACAGGCAGTTTTACAAATCCGAAATCCACCCTGCCGGCGGCTATCCACTCTTCAATTTCGGCATAATCCCCCATGAGCAATTCATAGTCGATGTTCGGATAATCGGCTTTAAAGGCTTTGATTATATTCGGCAGCCAATGAGTTGCGACGCTTGAAAATGTCCCTATCCGTATAAGTCCCGACTGCAAACCGTTAATCTCGTCTACCTGTACGAGCAGCTTTTCATATTCACTGCAGACATTTTTTACGTAAGGCAAAAGACGCATCCCGTCGCTTGTCAGCTTAACGCCTGCCTTCCCACGTTCCAATAGAGTCACTTCCCAATCCTTTTCCAAATCACCTATCATTCGGCTGATACCGGATTGCGAATAATTCAGCATCTCCGCCGCTTTTGTAAAACTGCCGTGCTCAATCGTTTTTACAAATGCCATATACTTTTGAAGATTCATATCCATGTTTTTTAATTCTTTCCATCTGAAATTGTAATAATAAAAATGAAAAATATTCGCTTTTGTAATTCCATCCTTTATGATACAATACAGCTGCAAAAGTTTCAAGAACAAAAAGAGGGAAAACAATGGTTTACATTAACGATGTTAAAGGTCTTTATCAAAACAGAATAGTTGTCAAAGTCGGTACGTCCACGCTGACAAACGAAAACGGAAAAACGGATTTGCGGATATTTGACCGCTTGGCTCTGGTGCTGTCCGATATTCAAAATATGGGGTACGAGGTTATTTTAGTTTCGTCCGGCGCGATTGCCGTCGGCGCAAACAAAATGAATGCAAAGGAAAGACCCGTAAGTCTGCAAATGAAACAAGCTGCCGCAGCTGTGGGGCAATGCAGTATTATGCATCTTTATGACAAATTTTTCGAGGATTATGACAAGACAATAGCGCAGATACTGTTAAATGCCGATGATATTGAACAGGAAGAGAAGAAAGAGAACCTGACAAATACATTCAATACGCTGCTGGAAATGGGGATTATTCCCGTCGTAAATGAAAATGATTCCGTCAGTTATACCGAGATAGAGTCGGAAGAACGGCTGTTCGGTGACAACGATATGCTTTCCGCCGTTGTTGCTGTTTTGTGCAAGGCGAAAAGACTGATTATACTGTCGGACATTGACGGACTTTTCGACAGTGACCCGCGTTTCAACCGAAGCGCCAAACTGCTGCAGCGAATTGATACCATCGACGAAAGTATATATTCCCTTGCCGGCGGTGCAGGCTCACGGCGCGGAACAGGCGGAATGAAAACCAAATTACAGGCGGCAAGTATGGCAACCGCACAGGGCACGGATACCGTTATCATAAACGGAAAAAATCCGTCCGCGATATATGATGTTATAGAGGGAAAACCCGCCGGCACACTGTTTGTCGGCAAAAAGTAAACGGTTATCCCCGTTTGCGCAGTGTACACAGACGGCAAAATGCAGTAAAATACGCCGCAAGCGGCAAAAGAAATCGGGCGTACGCCGTGCAAAACGATTCGCACTGGAAACGCCCGACTAACTGAATATTTAACGTTTTTTACCGACCGCAGTTTTTGTCAAAAGAGGGATTGCATGCATAGAAATTTTTTGAATTCAACTTATCCGTCGCAAGCCGCAATCCCTCGCCGAAACGCTGAAAATGAACAACTTCCCTTTCCCGCAGGAATTTTATCGCATCCGCAACATCCGGATCATCCGTCATGCGCAGAATATTGTCATACGTCGTTCTTGCCTTTTGCTCTGCTGCAAGGTTTTCGTGCAGGTCGGTTATAACGTCGCCTTTCGAAGCAATGTATGATGCCGTAAACGGTGCGCCGGATGCTGCAACAGGATAAATGCCCGTCGTATGATCGACAAAATACGTGTCAAATCCCGACTGTTTGATCTGCTCAACCGTAAGATTGCGCGTAAGCTGATAAACTATAGCTCCTATCATTTCCAAGTGTCCGAGTTCTTCCGTTCCAATATCCGTCAAAAGACCTTTCAGTTCGGGGTACGGCATGGAATAACGTTGAGAAAGGTAGCGAAGCGACGCACCGAGCTCGCCGTCGGGACCGCCGTACTGGGAGATGATTATCTGCGCAAGCTTTGGGTTCGGATTTTTAATTTTCACGGGATACTGCAATTTCTTTTCATAAGCCCACATCAGTCATCATATCCTTCCGTATCCCACGGCCACGGGTTTTTGAGCCATTCGACGCCCTCGCCCATTGCAGGTGTAAGTGGACCGTAAAGCTCCTCGTACTCGGTTTTAAGTTTGTTGAATTTTAACTCGTACTGTGAGTGCATTGAAATCGCTGTAATGTCGGCGGGATGTGTATCAAGATAAAGGTGCAGCTCCCACAGTGCGAACTGTGCGGAAGAAAGCGATCGCAAAAGTTTGTCTTTTTTGCTCATTTAAGACACCCTCTGCAAAAAGGTTTGTCAAGTACCTTAAAAAGAGAACCGCGCGAAAGCGCTTCACATTCATCGTACATTTCTTTATCTGTCTGAAAAGGCACATATGCCATTGTAGGCTGCGGTGATTCCGGCAGCGGTGTTAATGATTCAAAAATCATCCCGCCGGAAACTGCGGCTTTTTCTGTGCTCATAAAATGTCTCCTTTGGTTTTATTCGGTTCAGCGTTCGCGCCTCCCCTCATCGACATTTTATTCGGATTACTGCCTCGCGTTACAAAAAAAACCGCCGAAAAACTCCGACGGGGACATTGATTATTTGCTGTTGCGTCTGTAAAACAAAATTAAATCGTAAAGCGAAACTCTTTACAGGTGCATCTTGCATGTAAAGAGTTTTACTTGCCATTGTAAAGCTGATAACTTTACAGAAAATCGACAGCCGTGGCGGTTCATATCACCATTTCATACTCACCCATGTTGCCGTCTGCATAGTACCGCTCAAGGTCATACGGCGTATAGATTCCCGTATCGGTAACGACACCGCTCACAAGCTCGGGCGGTGTAATGTCGAATGCAGGATAGTACCCTTTTACACCGTCAGCTGCAGTTTTAACACCCATTGCCTGCAAGGAAAACTCAGGGTCGCGCATTTCAATTGTTACGGTGTCTGCCGTCGGGTGCACCTTATCGGGTGCACCTGTCACAAAATACGGTATTTTATTGTATTTTGCCGCTATCGCAATTTGAAAAGTGCCAACTTTGTTCACTACATTGCCGTCCATGCAGATTGCATCAGCAGCGGAAGTAAACACATCTACTTTTTCTTTTTTCATGACGAACGCAGGCATATTGTCCGTGATGACCGTGACATCCATGCCCATATCGCGGCACACCGTCGCGGTGAGTCTTGCGCCCTGAAAATACGGGCGTGTTTCAGGGCAGAAAAATCTCACATCGCCTTTTCCCTGTTCTTTTAATGCGCGGCAGAGTTGACCGACTATGGTTTCACCGAAACATTGAGTCATTACAGTTCCGTGCGAAGGAATCATATCGGCAAGATATTGCGCCATCTTGCAAACTTTATTATAGCGCATATTGTTTATTTGAAGCGTATATCCGACAATTGCGTCGCTGACGTTTTTGCCTGCGTCCATAGCTCTCAGCGCAGCGTCAAGACATCCGGATGTTATAAGTCCCATTCTTTTGGCTGTGGTCGGACGCGCATTTGCAATTTCAACGGCAGCCTTTTTCAGATATTCGCGCTGATTTTCTTCGTTCATGTTTTTGCATTCAAACGCCGCAAGAGCCATTGCCGATGCGGCGGCGGTATACGGTCCAGCGCTCTGCGTAACCATATCGCGAAGCGCATTTATTACATCGTGATAATTTTCGCACACGACAAATTCCTGCCTGCGCGGATAAACACGCCTGTCAAGTATTTTTACTTTACCGTCGGCAAACCATGCGATATTCTCATACTTCAGCATGAAAGCCAAATCCTTGTCAGCTCTTTCCATTTTATCACCTCATTTATAAAGTCTTTCGACGCTTTTTTTGAAATCAAACACAATACGCTCTCTGTCAAGTGTCGTAAATTCACCGTTTTCGTAGAGAATTTTACCGTCGCACATCGTCATGCACACATCGGATGACTGCGCGGAATACACAGTAAGCGCGACGGCATCAAGGCACGGCTGCATATGCGGTGCAACGAGCGAAAGGGCAATGATATCGGCTCTGTTGCCGACCGCAAGCGAACCGCTTTTTTCTCTGCGCTGAACTTTTGCGCCGTTGACTGTCGCCATTTTGATTATATCTCCTGCGGCAATCTCGGTCGCGCAGCGCGAAAAACCGTTGTGAATTACGGCGGCGAGGTGCATTTCCTCAAGCATATCGAGATTGTTGTTGCTTGCTGCGCCGTCTGTGCCGAGTGCGACATTGATTCCGCTGTCAAGCATTCGCCTTACCGGGGCGAAACCGCTGCCGAGTTTCATGTTGCTTGTAGGGTTATGGATAACGCTTACCCCGTATTTTTTAAGAATATCAATATCCGAGTCCGTTACGGTCACGCAATGCGCCGCAAAAGCGGAAGAGTCGAACGCACCGAGAGACGAAAACCACTCCGCCGGTGTTTTTTTATATTTTGCTATACATTCGCGATGTTCTTTTTCCGTTTCGGAAAGATGTATATGCATATTTCCTTCGTAACTGCTGCAAATATCAGAGTACGCACGTACGACCTGCGGATTACACGTATACTCCGCGTGCACACAAAAATCAATAAGTATTCTGCCGTCTGCGCTGCCGTTAAGCTCTCTGAAAAGCTGCTCGGATTCCGCAATCCTGTAGCAGTTCTCCGGCTTTTCGTTCGGGTCAAAACTTTGTACAGGCCGGCATAAATTCGCTTTCATGCCGCTGTTTGCGACAACTTCAGCCGTAACATGCGGTTCAAAATACATATCTGAAAAGCTGACGGTGCCGCCGGCAATCATTTCGAGCACGGCAAGTTCGCTGCCTGCTTTAATATCATCGGGCGTAAGTCGGTCTTCTATCGGGAAAACGGCGTTGAAAAGCCATTTGTCGAGCGGCAGTCCGTTTCCGATTCCGCGCAAAAGCACCATAGAGGTATGAGTGTGACAGTTGTAAAGTCCCGGCAGGACAATCTTTCCGCTCATATCTTTCGTTAAATCTATTTTGCCGCAAGGTGTTTCTTTGCCGATATATTCGATAAATTTATCGTTGACAACGATATTCAGCCCGTTTTCGGCATAAATTTCGCCTTCCGAATAAAGGATCGCGGTGCAATTTTTCAGTAGAGTTCTCATTATGTTTCCTTTCAAATTTTCGAGATGATTTTTTCGATATAGTCGCCGAATTTGTCGGATATTGCATCGGCGGTAACGTCAACTTCTTCAAAACTGAGCTTGTCGCTTGTCACGCCTGCCGCCATATTAGTGATAACCGCTACAGCAAGCAGCGGCATGGAGCAGTGAGCGGCAGTGAGAGCTTCGGTAACTGTTGACATGCCGATGGCGTCCGCTCCCAAAATTCTCGCGGCGCGAATTTCCGCAGGCGTTTCAAATTGCGGTCCGGTGAAATACATGTAAACGCCTTCATGAACGTTTAGTCCGGTGTTTTCTGCGCATTCCAATGCTTTTTTTCGCAGCGATGACGTGTACATATCGGAAACGTCAAAGAACCGCGATCCGAATTCATCTATATTTTTACCGCGAAGCGGACTCGCACCGGTCAGTTTCAGATGATCTTTTATTATCATTATGTCGCCGGGTTTATACGATGTATTAACCGCACCGGATGCGTTCGTGATAATTGTATATTCCGCGCCTAACAGCTTAAAAAGCCGTATCGGCACTGTAAGCTGTTCAAAGTCATATCCCTCATAGAAGTGAAATCTGCCGGACATGCACAAAATCTTTTTTCCGGCGACAATGCCGAAAATGAGCTTGCCCGCGTGAGAACTGACAGTCGATGTCAAAAAATTCGGGATATCCTCATAGGCAATTTCGACTTTATCATGCATGCGTTCCGAAAAACCGCCGAGGCACGAACCTAAAATCAACGCAGCGTCAGGCTTTTGACCGATTATTTTTTTGACGTAATCCGCACTCTCTTTGAAATATTCAAATGTATAACCGTTTTTCATGTCTTTACCTCCGTAATTGTTACATAAAACATTTTATTTCTGACAAATCCGTTACCGTGTAGTCGGCAAGTGAACCGTCGGACAGCTTTTTTCCGCCGCTATTGAACCAGCAGGTAGCCAAACCGTAGTTATTTCCGCCTGTTATATCGGCACGAATCGAATCGCCGATAAGAAGGACTTCGTTTTTTGAAATACCGGGGACGCGCTCAAAAAAAGCGTCAAAGAACTCACATGACGGTTTTGATGCACCGAGAAGCTCGGATGTATAAATACCGCTGAAATACACCGCCAGTCCGCTCTTTTTCAGTCTGTTTTCCTGCTGGAACTGCATGGCGTTGCTGACTGCGTATATACGGTAATTCCTACCGTGCAGATACGATAAAATCTCACGTGCACCGGGCACTTCCTCAGTACTTTCATGCAGAAGCGCAATAAACCTCGATTCAAATTCCCTGCCGTCGAGGGAAAGACCGAGCTTTTCGAAAATAATATTGAAACGTATGTCCAAAAGCTCGTCCTGCGTTATATCGCCATGTTCGAGTTTTTTCCACAACCTGTCATTTTCCTCTTTAAAAACATCAAACATTTTCGGAACATATTGCACTCCGCGCTCCCCCATTGCGATTTTTATCGCCCATTCCGCGCATTTTTGAAAATCGAGCACAGTGTCGTCTATGTCAATAAGAACAACTTTGAACATTACAGTCGCCTCCGCTTTGTGTCTTCTTGTATTTTACCATCTTATATTCTAACTGTCAAACGCGTTTTGTAATAGCGCATATTGACAGTGTTTTAATTTTGCGTTAAAATATTTTTGAAACACGGGAGTTTGACAGTTTAAATTAATAAAAGTAATCGTTAGGCGTTGATGCGCC
>CAVKLD010000080.1:0-7538 GCA_963657065.1 bacterium | reverse complement strand
AACCCGACAGGCGACGGGCACAGCATACGCACTCAGCCAAGGATTGTATAAATATACCTCAAATAGTTGCACGTATTGGTACCTTCGTTCCGCCGGCAGCCGCTACCATAGTGCGTGCGGCGTCAACTACGGCGGGTCGGTCAGCGACAGCATCGGTGTCTTCGGCGTGAACCTCGGTGTGCGTCCCGCTTTAACCCTCAATCTGACATCTGAAATCTCTCCGTCTTGCGAACACACTTGGCAAACTACAGTTACCTCACCTACGTGCACAGAAGGTGGGTACACGACTTACTGCTGCACGAAGTGCAGTCAAAGCTATAACGGTGATTCTACCGACCCACTCGGTCACGATATGAAAAAGACCGAAGCTGTTAAAGAAACCTGCACGGAAGACGGAAACGTTGAATATTACACCTGCACGAGATGTAAAAAGATATTCAATGATGAAGCGGGCAGCGAGGAAACAACTCTTGACGATACCGCCATAAAGGCGCACCATCTCCTTGCCGAACATCCCGCAAGCGAACCCACGTGTACCACCGACGGTAATAATGCTTATGTTGATTGCCACAGAGAAGGCTGCGGTTATACTACGTTCGAGGTTATTCCCGCGCTCGGACATGACTTTGAGCTTATTGCAGAAACTGCCGCGACATGCACCGAGGACGGCGAAAAGTCCTACAAGTGCACGCGCTGTGATGAAACAAAGACCGAAAAGGTTGACGCGCTTGGACATGACTTTAAGCTTATTGCAGAAACTGCCGCGACATGCACCAAGGACGGCGAAAAGTCCTACAAGTGCAAAAACTGTACTGCGACAAAGACCGAAAAGATTCCCGCAAACGGTCACAGATGGGGCGAATGGGTCACTGTGAAAGAACCCACGACAACGGAAGAAGGACTTGCGAAACGCATATGCTCCGCTTGCAAAACGGAAGAAGAGAAAACACTTGGCCGTGTGAGCGAAAAGAATAGAACAATTCAGTTCGTCAATATTGACAAGATGTACTACGTGCTCGATAACGACGGCGAGGATTATATCGTTTACAACTCCGGCGCGGTGAAATGGTACAGTGATAAGCCGCTGAATTTTACGGTTTACACCTACTCCAATTTCAAGTACCAGACCGTTATCGTAAAGGTTAACGGCGTTGAGATATCCCCAAATGCGGACGCCGTGTACACCGTTCCCGCAGGCACAGACCTTGTTGCTGTTACGGTCGAGGGCGCGGTTGAGAACAGTGACGGAACTAAGCTCTCGTTTTGGGAAGTGTTAATCCGCTTCTTTAAAAAACTTTTCTCCGCAATCGCAGAACTTTTCGGCAAATAATACCTCGAAAACTGAATGTTTTGGGCAACCCCGAAGCCATACACGGCTTCGGGGTTTTGTTTGCGCCTTAAGTTGACGGCAGCTGAATTTGCACCCGATAAACAGAAAAAGACCCGTGCGCTGCGGATAAATCGCATCCGAAACGTACAGGTCATAAATTTGACTTAATCAGAACATCTTAATGTATGCATCTCTCTCTGCGCCGACGGAAACATATTGTACGGGGCAGGCAACTTCTTTTTCGATATATTTTACATATTTTTGCGCGGCATCGGGAAGTTCTTCAAACTTTCTGCAGTCGGAAATATCACAGTTCCAGCCATCGAAGTACTCATAAACGGGTTTTGCGCCATCCAGTTCAACGCCGAGCGGGAATGTTTCGTATGCGTTGCCGTCGCCGTCAACATACCCGGTGCAGACGGGGATTTTTTTCAGATAGCTCAAAACATCAAGTTTTGTAACCGCAAGGCTCGTCGCTCCCTGCATGAGCACACCATAACGTGAAGCGAGAACATCAAAACCGCCGACGCGTCTTGGTCTTCCCGTTGCAGCTCCGTATTCACCGCCGGCTTCTCTCAACTCGTCGCCTTCCGCTCCAAACAGTTCACACGTGAACGGACCTGCGCCGACGCATGAAGAATATGCCTTGATAATTCCGACTACGTTGTCAAGTTTTTGCCCGGGGATTCCCGCGCCTATGGGTGCATATCCGGCGATGGTCGAAGAAGATGAGGTAAACGGATAAATGCCGAAGTCAATATCGCGCAACGCGCCGAGCTGAGCCTCAAACATTATAGACTTGCCGCTGTTTACCGCCTCCGTAAGGAACGAGGTCGTGTCACAGATATAATCTTTGAACGGCATTGCGTATTTCATCAGCCATTCATACATATCCTCTGCTTTAACAGGCTCGTGCTTGTATCCGCCGGCAATCGTCAGGTTCTTCCATTCAACAATGCCTTTAAGTTTATCGAGCAGAAGTTCGGGATGCTTCAAATCGCACATTCTGATTGATTTTTTGTAGTATTTGTCGGCGTATACAGGCGCAATGCCGCGTCGTGTCGAGCCGAATTTTTTGTCGGCGAGTCTGTCTTCTTCAAGTATATCGAGCATTTTGTGATAGGGCATGCAAATTGTGGCTTTGTCGCTGATTTTAAGATGTTTCGGCGTAATCTCGATACCGCCTTCTCTTATCTTGCTGACCTCGTTAAAAAGGTGCTCAACGTCAACAACCATTCCGGGCCCCATAACGTTTACGGTTTCATCTCTCAAGATGCCGGAGGGCAGGAGATTGAGAATAAACTTTCCTTTTTCGTTGACAACGGTATGACCGGCGTTGTTGCCGCCCTGATAGCGCATAACGATGTCATAATCGCTTGAAAGCAGGTCGACCATGCGTCCTTTTCCCTCGTCGCCCCAGTTGATGCCTACGATTGCTGTTAACATATTTATATACCTCTCTTTTTTGCCTCTGCAAGGCACAAAATTTAACAATGTGAATAAGAAAATTATACCGTTATTTTAACGTCCACACCGATAAAATCTTTGTTTTTTTCAAGAATGGGTTTTACTTCATTCTCAATAAATCCTGCGGTTTGTTCCGGTGCAAGTCCTATAAAACTTCTCACATTGAGGATTCTGTCCAAATCTTCTTTTTTCAACATAAAACGTTCATCCGCAAGCAGTCTGTCAAGCAGGTCATTGTCCTTGCCTTCAAGTTTCATGCGTTTTGCCACTGCTACGGAATATTCGCGTATCGCTTCATGCATATCCTGCCTGTCGGCGCCGCGTTTTGCGCAGTCCATAAGGATATTTTCGGTTGCAATGAACGGCAGTTCCTCATCAAGATGACGCTTCGCCATCACGGGATAAACCGTGCCGCACGATATGACGTTAATAAGCAGCGAGAGTATGGAATCCGCTGCAAGAAATGCCTCCGGCAGGCTGATTCGTCTGTTCGCCGAATCGTCAAGCGTGCGCTCAAACCACTGCGCCGCAGCTGTTATTGCGGGATTCATAGTGTCTGAAATAATATAGCGCGCAAGCGACGCCATCCGTTCGCTTCGCATGGGGTTTCGCTTGTATGCCATCGCGGACGAACCTATCTGACCGGATTCAAAAGGCTCGTCAAATTCTTTCAAATGCGACAGCAGCCGTATATCCGTCGAAAACTTCGTAACGCTTTGAGCAATGCCCGACAAAACCGACAGCACGTTGTAGTCAATCTTGCGCGTGTAAGTCTGCCCCGATACGGGCATGCATTTGTCGAACCCCATTTTTTTCGCAATGCGCTCTTCAAGTTCGACGACTTTTTTCTTGTCGCCGCCAAAAAGCTCCAAAAAACTTGCGCCCGTGCCGGTTGTGCCTTTGCATCCGAAAAATTTCAACGATGATAACTGGAAGTCAAGATTTTCAAGGTCAATTAAAAGGTCCTGACACCATAACGTCGCACGTTTTCCTATCGTTGTAGGCTGCGCCGCCTGAAAATGCGTATATGCAAGCGTTGGTTCGTCTTTCCATTTGTCCGCAAAGTCAGCAACCGCTTTAATCGCGTTAACAAGCATTTTTTTTGTCTGCAGCATCGCTTCACGCAAAACTATAATATCCGTGTTGTCGCCTACGTAGCAGGACGTCGCTCCGAGATGAATTATAGGTTTAGCCTTTGGACACGCATCGCCGAATATACGAACATGCGCCATAACATCGTGCCGCAGTTTTGATTCGTATTCGCGCGCCTTATCGTAGTCGATGTCTGTGATGTGCGACTTCATCTCGTCGATTTGCTCTTGGGAGATATTCGGGACGCCCAACTCCATTTCACTTTCCGCAAGTGCCACCCACAACTTGCGCCACGTCGAAAACTTGTTGTCATCGCTGAAAATAAACTTCATTTCGCCGCTTGCATATCTGACACACAGCGGATTTACATAACTGTTTCGCATAAACTCACACTTCCTATTACTCAAACAACTATATATTGTATCAAAGCAGTTAAGTATTGTCAACCGATAACAACAATTCTTTTTCAGTCCTCAACACGAAAAAAAACGTCATTTTCTCTTAGACCTCTTGCAAAGGTGAGAAAAATATGGTAGAATACATTTATCATCGGTGAGCTTGTGATATGTTTAGCGCAGTCGGATTGAATGCCGCAGAGATGCGGCTTTTCAAAAACGGTTTAGTTAGCGTAAGCTAACCGGGATTAAGATAATAGTGAGGTTGATGTATATGGAGTTTTCGAAGAATTACGCACGCAGCGAAAATTCCGATGCGGCGATTATTCTGATGCTTGGCAGCGGCGGCAACAATGCACTGACAAGGAGAGTGTCAAAATGGCTCGTAAACCGTGGTGTAAATGTTCTGAGTCTTGCTCCGGACGGAAAAGAAGCGGGCTATCACAGTTTCCCTCTCGAAAACGTGGCGAATGCCATTGATTTTCTGAAAAGAGAAAACAATCAAAAAATCGGGATTCTGGGCGCATCCGTCACAACAATTCCCGCGTTGACTGCGGCGGCGTTGTTTTCGGACATTACGCTGACCGTAGCTGTTTCTCCCTGTGATTATGTTTTGCAGGGATTTTTACAGGGAAAGCGCGACGGCTGCAGAGAATGGCCGGCGGCAGGGGAATCAATGCTCACATGGAAAGGCGAACCTGTTCCTTACGTAAGTTACGCATATCAGCACCCTGATTACTGGCATACGGTACAGAAAGAAACAAAAGGTTCGGGTAATATGCTCGCCGCGCGAAAAGTATTCAATGACACTGAAGCAAAAACTCCGCTGACCGAGGATGTTATGATTCACGTCGAAAACCTACACGGACGTCTTTTGCTGATTGGCTGTGATGACGATTGCCTCTGGGAAACAGGCAGATACATACGCCGCATGAATGAGCGGCTTAAAAGTCGTGAGTGTTTCTGCAAATACGATACCGCAATTTATAAATACGGCACGCATTACGCTTTCCCCGAATCAATGCTGAAGCAAATTATCCCTGTGTTTCCGGATTTTTTGATCGGCAGGGCATTTCTCTCCGCAAGAGAACATCCGAAAGAGTGCCGTCAGACACGAGAGGATATCGACCGCCGAATGAAAGATATAATCAGAGAATGGAAAAAGGAGCAATAACAATGAAATGGTTTATCGTACCCGCGTTTTGGTTTTTGTACTGGGGCATATGCTTTTTGTGCACCGGGACAGATAAGAAAAATCTTGCCGGCTTGCGTTCATATCCCGATGCAGTGCAAAATATTGTTCGCGAACATCTTGCGGGCAGTGTTCCGAAAGCAAAATCCGTACTATCAATTTTACTGGGCAATCTTGTCCTTTTTACGGTTGTCTTCTCCGTAATCGGACTCATTTTTAAGAGTATCCTCGATTTTGACGGCTATCTTTCGGCGTTTCTGTATTTTCTTCTGCTCGGTGAGGGGCTTGGAGTCTTTGACCTTTTGGTTATTGATTTGCTTTGGTGGCGCAATACAAAACGCATCCGTTTTTCGTTCCTGCCCGAAAAGGCGGTTTACCAAAATCCCGCTAAGCACATCGGCTCTTTCGTGCGCGGTATACCGCTTTTTGCCGTTATTGCCGCTCTTAGCGCAGGAGTCGTTACGCTCATATGAAAGGCTGATGATACAATGCTTGTATTTATCGCAGAAACATTCGCCGCATGTCTGCTGCTGACTGCGGGATGCCTGTTATCGACGCAAAAACTTACCGAAAATATGGAACTTGCAAAGCTCAACTATCCGTCCGAGATTGTTCGTCGACTTATAGAACTCGGCATGGTTTCCGATGACGTGCCGCCGTCGGAATGGCAGAAGATAAAGAAAAAGTGGCCGACAATGCTTGTGCTCGGCGTGCTGATGGGTTTGCTCATGCACTATGCAAACGGCTGCGCGACATTTTTTTCAGCTTTCGGTACGTCGTACCTGCTGTGGCTTATCGTGGATTGGTATGATGCGCTGATTATTGACTGTGTACTGTTTTGTCACTCAAAACGATTTATTATACCCGGTACGGAAGATCTGACCGATGCCTATCACGACTGCAAATTTCATATTAAAGGTTCTTGCTTCGGTATGCTCATCGGTTTGCCGTGTTGCCTAATTGCTGGTCTGCTTGCAATGTTTTTGAAATGAGGTGTTTTTATGCTGTTTACAACAATGGGAAATAAAGAAAACCCTGCCGTGCTATTTTTTCATGCAATGGGCGTGACGGGTGAGAGCAGTGAACCGGTGGCAAGATTTCTGCAGGACAGATATTTTTGCATAATGCCGACTTCATCGGTTTACTGTGTCGGGCAAAAATACATAAGCAAGGCGGACGAAGTGCGGCAGACAGATACATTTTTGCGTAAAAACGGCGTTGAACGCCTTGCTCTTGTAGTTGCATCATCAATTGGCGCGGATCTTGCGACTGCATTTTTGACACATTCCGAGATTCCGGTTGAACACGTTTTCTTTGACGGCGGACAGTTCGCGCAGATATCTCTGCCGCTGCGGCGTATAATGACTCCGTTTTTGTTTCTTGCAATAAAAAGATTGTACCTGTCCAATGGCGACACGCTCAAAAAAATACTGTGGTGCGATGACGAGTCGATAAAGCAATACTTTATTGCAGCAGGGAAGTCGATAACCTACGGTAATTTGCGCCGCCAGTTAGCTGACAGTCTTATGGATAAACCGTTCCCGCATTTTCCCGAAAAGCTGCAAAAAAACACATATTTCGAGTTCGGCAGTGTAGAAGAACATTATAAATATCGCGACGCCGTAATGGCAGCATACCCTTGCGGGAATTATCCCGTGCTTGACGGCTATAATCATATGCAGTACCAGATACGCGACCCCGAAGGCTTTGCGAAAATGCTGCGCTCGGTTATCGAGCAAAACCGGCTGCCGGAACTGCCGTTTTTGAGAAAGCAGAATTGACTTTCATTGAACAGCGAGCATCGCGGATGGCGTTCGTTTGTACATTGCGGCTCAATCATTTTTACTATATATTTGAAGAAGCACCTCACGGCAACTGAATCCGTGAAGTGCTTTACTTTTTGTGCCGGTGGACAGGTTAGCGGCAGTGTAATTCGAAACAAAACGCTATTGTAAAATTTTAGTATAAATCTTTCAGGTAGAAGTGATCCATTGTTCCATGAAGAACCTCTTTCGGTTTATCAATCGGACAAAAGCCTAATTTTTCATACAACCCTATAGCC
>CAVKLD010000079.1:0-7841 GCA_963657065.1 bacterium | reverse complement strand
CCCCATGTGTACACGATCGGGTTTCAGGTCTATCACTGTAACACGCTCCGCTCCGAGCTTAAAAGCCGCCGCAACGGGAATGTTATCATAGTAACCACCGTCAACATATTCCTGTCCGTCAATTTCGTATGCGGGAAACACCGGAAACGCCGCAGCCGACGCAGCCAGCCATTTCCACGCGTTTTCGCGGTCGGTCATCTGCGATTTGAAGACTTCGCGCGGCTCAAAAGAAGGATATTTCACCGTAACAAGACCGTAGTCGACATTCGACCCGAAAAATTTATCCGCATCAAAATAATGTTTCAGATTATCAATAAACGGAGTGATGTCCGCGCCTTTCCTGTTTACGTATGTTTTTATGAACGGTATGAGCTGCTCCCTCTGCCCGAAAATCGATTCGAACGACTTTTCGAAATTTATGCCGTTAACCATAACGCTTGAAATGTTGAGATTTGACCACATCTCCTCCGCCGCGTCAAAATCATGCTGCACATAAAAGGCGGCATTGACTGCTCCTATCGATGTCCCCGTCGCGATATCAAAGTACTCTCCGAGTTCGTTAAGCGCTTTCCAAACGCCTATCTGATATGCGCCTTTGGAACCGCCGCCCGCAAAAACTATCGCTTTTTTCATCGTCTGCCCCCCCTTTATCGGTAATAACTCTCTTGAACCCGATTTGCATTTTTGCAAATCATTCAAACGGTTTGAGCTCCTCGGTAAGAAGTCCGAGTCTTATCACGCGTTCAGCCGTAAGCTCACGTCCCGTTCTCGCAGACAACGCATTCGTAAGCTGCTGAGGATTGAGATTAAATACACTGCCGGCCGGAAGTATGATATCGAGCACAGTTTTACCGTTCTCCGAACGTATCTCAAAACTTTTTATATGTTCGCTGACATTCACTGTCTTGATTATTTTTTTGTTTCCTTTTTTTGCGCTCTTTTCGCTTGTCAGTTCGCCGCATGTGAGCGCATCGAAAAGCTCACTTTCACTTATTGCGTCGCCGTAGTAAATTCGGTACGAACCGAACGCTATCGCGGCGGGTTTATTCACGGGCAAAGTAACAGCTTCCACGGAAAGCCCCTCCGGCATTGCGTCATTGAGCCGATTTTTTATCTCCTCCGGCGT
This sequence comes from bacterium, assembly GCA_963657065.1. Lineage (GTDB taxonomy): Bacteria > Bacillota > Clostridia > Oscillospirales > Acutalibacteraceae > RUG806. The sequence continues at coordinate 6,715 of CAVKLD010000079.1, read as the reverse complement.
CATATCGTCGGTTATGCGGATATCGACAGGTTCGCGAAATCCCTCCGTGCCGAGTGAAAGCGCAAGAAGGAAAGATATGTAGGGATGAGGATTGAATCCCTCTGTGTACCAGAGCGGTATCTCGGCGCGGCGCACTGCGCGCTGCATCAGACGGAACATGTCGAGATGCGAAACGTATTTGATTTTGCCCTGTTTCGCAAGCCAAAGTCTTACTTCAAACATTCGCATTTCCCTCCGTTGAGTTTATTTGAGCCGCAGCCTGCGCACTGAATACGGCAGTGCGGCGTGGTTTTCGCCTCGTACGCTTTTTTCGCTTCACGAACAAGGAACTGTTTTGAAATTCCGAAATCTATATGATCCCACGGCAGAACCTCGTCGAACGAACGGCGGCGGTTCGCATAGAAAGCGGGGTCGACATTCAATTCATCAAATACCTGCTGCCACACATCGAATTCAAAAAATTCACCCCAGCTGTCAAAACGGCAGCCTTTGCGCCACGCAAGCTCGATAACATCGGAAAGACGGCGGTCGCCGCGTGCCAGAACGCCCTCAAGAAACGACGTCGGAATATCATGAAACGCAAGCGAAATTTTCTTCGACGGAACGGTAGCCTTAAGATGTTCCTGTTTCGCCTTCAGTTCCTCCGGCGTTGACTGCGGCTCCCACTGGAACGGAGTGAACGGCTTCGGAACAAAACTCGACGCGCTTGCGCCCACGGTCACACCGCGCCCTTTCGGTCTATCGGGACAGGCGTAAAACTCATCCACGACTTTCTTCGCAAGGATGCCGATACCCTCAACGTCTTCGTCCGTTTCAGTCGGGAGTCCTATCATGAAATAAAGTTTCACCGCACTGTATCCGCCGGCGAACGCCGTGCGCGAAGTGGACAGTATCTCTTCTTCAGTGATGTTTTTATTTATAACGTCACGCATGCGCTGCGTGCCCGCTTCGGGCGCAAACGTAAGACCCGAACGGCGAACGCTGAGCAGTTTTTGCATCAGCTCTTCGGGGAAATTGTCGATACGCAAAGACGGCAGCGCAATATTCACTTTTGCATCGGGCGTCCATTCGAGCAGCTTCGTAAGCAGCTCCTCTATATGCGTGTAATCGGAACTTGAAAGCGAACAGAGGGATATTTCGTCATATCCGGTGCTTTTTATAAGTTCTTTGCACTGTTCGTTTATTGTGTCCGGCTGCTTCTCTCTTATGGGACGGTAGATAAAACCCGCCTGACAGAACCGGCAGCCGCGTATGCATCCGCGAAAAATCTCATGCGTCACCCTGTCGTGGACGACATCGATAAACGGCACGACAAAACTTTTCGGATAAGCAACTTTATCAAGGTCGCTTATAACGCGCTTGACGACTTTTTCGGGTGCTCCTTCTTTCGGCGTTACCTCTTTGAGCGTACCGTCGTCGTTATATGAAATATCATAGAGCGACGGGACATAAACGCCGGGAATCTTTGCCGCTTCGCGCAAAAATTCATCCTTTGACGAGCCTTTCGCCTTGTGTATCTTGTACAAGTCCATTATTTCGCTGTTTACTTCCTCGCCTTCGCCGAGTGAAAACAGATCGAAAAAGTCCGCCATCGGTTCGGGATTGCACGTGCACGGACCGCCGCCCATCACTATCGGGGACAGCGATTTTCTGTCGGCGGAACGCACGGGAAGACCGGCAAGGTCGAGCATATTCAGGACATTTGTGTAGCACATTTCGTACTGAAGCGTAAATCCGATAAAATCAAAATCCTTTATCGGGTCGCCGCTTTCAAGCGCGTAGAGTGGTATTCCGGCTTCGCGCATTTTTTCTTCCATATCCGGCCACGGAGCAAATACGCGCTCGCACCACGTGTCGGGACGGTCGTTCGCAATGGAATAAAGAATTTTGATGCCGAGATGGCTCATGCCTATCTCGTATGAATCGGGAAAGCAAAACGCATAGCGTATATCAACGCTGTTTTTATCTTTAACCGCACTGTTCAATTCGCCGCCTATGTACCGCGCAGGCTTTTGAACAAGCGGAAGTATCTTTTCAAGTCTGTTGTCCAACAGGGGTCACCCTTTCGTCAATCCGACGCTTGCAAAAGTCCGCAAACGTCCCTCTTCTCTTTATTATTTTACCATTTTACGCGCATTATTGCAAGTGCCGTCACGCTGTTTTTTGACGGGCGCAATAGACAAGAAAAACGATGAAAAAAAGAGTGTTTTTACCCGCCGCCGTAAGAAATACGCACGCGGCGGATAAAACGAAAAAAAGTATATCCCCACAGACGGAACAAATGCGGTACGCGCTCCCGTCGGTCGTGTGCATCGAAATCACGTCGTTTAATATACGTCCCCCGTCCAAAAACGGCATAGGCAGAAGATTCACCGCGCCGAGCGACGCGTTTATTTCCGCGGCGCGGCAAAAACGCCGGTCGTCCGTCAAGACATAAAGCAGCGCAGTAAGTGCGGCAAGCACAACATTTACGAGCGGTCCGGCGGCGGCAGCCGCGATATCGTTTTTGTACGGCATTTCGCCAGACAGCCTGCTTTCGATACGCGCACCGCCAGGTGACAGGAAAAGGGTCAGAGATTTGTCGCCGAACCCCAACAAAACTGCGGCATGCCCCGCTTCATGCAGCAGCGCGGACACAAACACGAGCATCAGCGATTCGCCGAAATTTGAATTTGCCGCGAATGCGCAAAAAACGGCAAACGGAAAACCAATATGTATGCGCACACAGCCCGCTTTTATATACATCAGCCGAGCGTAACCGCTTCTTCGAGCAAAAAAGACGGGTCGAGCTTTTCACCGTCGCGCTGCACCTCAAAATGCAAATGCGGTCCGGTTGCAAGTCCCGTTTCACCGACAAAGCCGATGACATCACCCTTGCGAATACGAACGCCCTCTTTTGTGTTCACGCTGTTCATATGACAGTAAAGCGTGTACAAACCGTTGTCATGGAACAGTTTTACGTAATTGCCGGCGGATTCTCCCACACCGGTATCGCACACCGTCCCGTCCATCGCGGCAAGTATCGGCGTTCCTTTCGGAGCGGCAATATCAATGCCAGAGTGAAAACCATCCGTACCGTAGACAGGATGCGTTCTTTTCCCGAACAAGGACGTCACATTTCCGGATACCGGCATACACGGGACGTCACCCGTTTCATAGAATGTGAAATTCAGGCAATCCACCGCCTCACGCTCGTCAAGATCCGTTCCTCCCGCCGACTGCGCCGCAGTGTTTTCTTCTTCGCCCGTCGTGAGTGTTGTTTCTGCGGGATGCCGCAAATTCGGTATGCCCGACGACAAATCAATTCCGCCGCTCATAAGCGACAAAAACTCCTCGCGCATTTCTTCAAACAGCGGTCGGTCGAGCTTGTACACCGCGCCCGTAACCGCGCCTATGACAAGACACACCGCAAGCTGCACGGCGGTCAACTTTATGAACATATCGTTTTTATTCGTCCTTTTTACCGTAAGCGGTACTTCCCGCATATTATCCCCCCTGCGCCGAACACGGCTTCGTTTGATAGAACATATGCGAAAAAACACAAAAATATTCGCCGCCGCAAAAAACCAAGTATGCCTTTAGCGGCCGCGCCGCTGCTTCTTCGCTATTTCTTTTTGAAAATGCGTTCGATAAATTCAACGAGTTTGAAACGCACCTCGTATTTGGGCGACTGTTCCACAACTTTGCGTTCTTCCGCAGAAAACACGGCGATGCTATCCTCGCCGCACGTAACGGCGGGAAGACACAGCGGCGGAAACATCACACACCACCAGTTTTCCCCTTTTCCCTCGCCGAGCACTATTTTCACCGCTTCGTAATTTCCGGCAGGCAGCGTTATATCTCCGTAGGCGCGTGTATCGAAAAATTCGTTGACAAGCTCCGCTCTCACGCCGTAGTCAAAACCGTTTTCGCGCAGCACGGCGGCTGCCGCCCGTTCCGTTTCGGCGAGTTTCGGACTTATTTTTTGTTCGGCTTCGTCCGCAGTAACGGAACCGTCGAATATAGCCGCGCCCGTTTCAAGCACTTTGTCACGAACAAGCAGCTTCACCGCCTGATCCGCTTCTGAATCGGAATTTGCGATAACATGCAGACGGAGCACTTCTTTGCGCACGTTTTTCGCCGACGAAAAAAAGCTCACCGTGCAGCAAAGCGCAATACTCAGTGTGAGCAAAATCGCGCTTAACGCATAGAGAGCCTTTTGTGATTTCGATGTAAAAAATATGTTCTTCATTTCTTCGCGTCCTTTCAAGCCTCACGGCTTTCATCGCCGCTCGGTCGAAAACAAGTTTTGGACGCGCCGCACGGTTTTATACAAACCGACGACTTTTATTTTATACTCACCGTATCGCACACCGTGACAAACGGCACGAAACGCCGCAGTTCATCCGCCGCCGCACGCGCACTGCGGCGGTCGCCGAACAAACCGAAATATGACGAGCCGCTGCCGGTCATCGACGAAAAGAACGCGCCGCCTTTGTTCAGCGTACTCTTGATAACCGCGCCTTCGGTGATTTCGGTCAGTTCTTCAAAAATATTTGAAGCGAACAAAAACGCACTGCGCCAATCCCTGCGTGACGCATGGAAAACAAATCCGGCGACGTCGGGATGACGGAGATTTTCGGCATTGTCGAATTTTGCGAACGCCTTCCCCGTCGAAACACCGACATCCGGTTTTGCAATAACGCACACCGCATCGAAAAACGGGAGCGGCGCCATAACCTCACCCTTGTTCAGGCACAGCGCAGTGCCGCCGCGAAGACAAAACGGGACATCCGCACCGACTTTCAGCGCAATATCAAACAATCCGTCTTCGGACACCGCATTCGGCATCATCTCATTCAAGGCGCGGAGCACCGCTGCCGCGTCGGCACTGCCGCCGCCGAGTCCCGCCTCGTGGGGAATGTTTTTTTCGATATGTATCCGCGCTCCGTACGGTTTGCCCGCATCTTCAAAAAACAGCTGCGCCGCCTTAAATACCGTGTTGCGTGAATCCGTCGGCACGGTTTTGTCAGAACAGGTTATTTCAATAATTCCGCCGCCGGTAACATCAACGCTCACCATGTCGCAAAGTCCGACTGTCTGCATCACGGTGTTTATGGCGTGGTACCCGTCCGGCAGCGTCCCCGTCAGGTCAAGAATCAGATTTATTTTTGCAAACGCCTCAAGCTCCATAAAGGATTCTCCTTTTTCGATGCGCCGGTCGCCCCGCCGCATGTTCTGCATAAGCTGACGAGAGGTAACCCATGCTGCCCGTCCATGTCACCTTTCTGTGCTTTTCGCCTTTTTTGTCTTGCCTCCCCGTCAGCAAGTCTTCGCCGCAAAAAAAACGAAAATTGTTCGAAAATTAACTGACGACGAGTGCAAAGCAGTTTTGCCTAAGCTGATTTTTGTTCAGACAAAGAAGGCCGGAAGCGAATACTTGACGTATTTGCGATGGCTTAACGCAGCATGGGCGAAATCCGACCTGTCAAAACCGACACGAACCCGACTCTCGCCGGCTTATATTATAGCATACGCAGTTTTTTTTGTATACCGTTTGCAATTTTTTTTGTTTCCGTGTATACTGAATATGCGGCTCCGAATGCACAAAATCGGATTACGCTCGATTTTTAAACGGTCACGGTGATAAAATGGAACGAAACAATTTTTTTGACCTGCATGTGTATACGAACAACACCGACGGCGGAAATGACAAAGTGTCGTTTTTATGCGAAACAGCATCGGCGAAACATCTTCGCGCCGTCGCATTTACGGACATCTGCGACATAGCCGCATTTACGGCGAGAGATTCTCTCCGCCGTCTGCGTCACTCCTTTTTTGATACGGCAAAAGCGAAGCAGCTTTTTTGCGACTCGCTTATGGTTCTTTCGGGCATCGAATTTGCAAACGTGCTTTCTAACCCGCAGCAGGCGGCAAAAGTGCTGCTTAAACAGGAATACGACATTGTACTCACAAGTATAACGCAAACGAAAAACACACCCGACATGTCAACGCTTGCCGCCGCCGACAAAAACGCGCTCATGACTTTTACCGAGGAATACTGCGCCGAGCTTAAAAGTCTTATCGAGAACACCGACTTCGATGTGCTCTCGCGCATTATGTTTCCTTTCCGGAACATTCAAATTGACCCTGCTTTCACGGCGGATGCGTTTGAAGACATTTTGAAATCACTTGCAAAAAAACAGTGCGCTCTCGAGATAAACACAAAGGACCTTGTCGGTTCGGAAAAAGTCCGTAACTTTTACTTCACCGTCATAAAGATGTTCAGGGCAGCGGGCGGCAAATACGTGACCGTCGGCAGTGAAAGCTACTACAATGAAGAGGTTGGCAATGCCATCGACGTAGGCATGGCAACCGCAGCGCGTGCGGGATTTTCGGAAATTACCCTTTTTGAACGCCGTACTCCGTACACGATACCGATTTAATCTGAAAATGTTCAAAAAACTGTCGAAGTAAAGTAATTATCTTTACTTTTTACCGAAAAAAATTGTTCACATTCTTAACAATCGCCCTGTTTTCCACAATTTCAACCGTGTTTTAAACATTTTGAACAGAGTTTTGAACAAAGTAAAGCCGCCGCCTTTACAAACCGCAAACGTCGGTTTTTGTCAAAAAAAACGGATTTGCACCGCAAAAAAAAAGCCTCATCACGAATTCATGGGGAATAAATAAAAATAAGTATTGAAAAAGAGCGTAGAAAGCTCCAAAATTGTAG
>CAVKLD010000078.1:0-8394 GCA_963657065.1 bacterium | reverse complement strand
GGGCGAAGATGATATTTACGCTATCCTGATGAATTATCCTCAGATTGTTGATTTTTCGGGGCATTCGCATGCGCCGATAAACGACCCTCGAAGTGTTCACCAGAAACATTTCACCTGTTTCGGTACAGGTTCGTTGTCGTATTTTGAGCTTGATGAATTTGATTACATTCACGGTACAATTCCGCCGGAAAAGGAGAAATGCGCACAGTTTCTCATAGTCGAAGCGTATGACGACGGTTCGGTTCGGGTTCTTCCCTATGATATATTAAGCGAAAAATTTTTTAACGATGGTGCATTTATCGAAAAACCGTTTGATCCCGAGTCGTTTGTCTATACGGACAGGAGATATCTTAACGCCGAAAAGCCGTTTTTTGACAAATGCGCATCTTTAACCGTGAATGCAACGGAAAACTCCGCAACAGTAGAATTTGACGCGGCGAAATCGGAATCGGAAAGAATAAATGCATACAGGATTGTCCTCAAATGCGCCGATGACGGCATGATATTGCGTCAGATAAGAATGACTTCGCGTTACTATCTTTACGACATGCCGAAAGCATATTCCTTTACATTCGAAAACTTGTGTAAAGGCAAATACCTTGTCGAAATTACAGCCGAAGGTTTTTGGCATAACTCGTCTGACAGGATAACAAAAGGCTTCGAGGTGCACTGAATGACCGAAAAACTTTATTACATAAACAGCCGACTGAGCAAGTGCGATGCTGTTGTACTGTCCGTTGAAGCGAAAAACGGAAAGTACCGCACCGTACTTGACAGAACATGCTTTTTTCCCGAAGGCGGCGGTCAGCAGAGCGACACGGGATACATCCGAAATACGTTTATTTCTCACACGGAAGAGCATGACGGAATAATCTACCATGTTTCCGAAAACGCACCCGATTTTGCCGAAAACGATACGGTTCACTGCCGTATCGACACAGAAAAGCGCTTTGCGCGTATGCAAGCCCACAGCGGCGAACATATCGTTTCGGGCATCGTTTGCGCTATGTACGGATTCGACAACGTGGGATTTCACATGGACGACACGCTGATGACCGTCGATTTCAGCGGATATCTGACAAAAGAACAGCTGAAAGAAGTTGAAATTGCCGCAAACCGCACGGTATACGAAAACGTGCCGATAAATACTTTTTATGCGGACTCGCGGCCCGATATCACCGATTACAGAAGCAAGCTGCCAACTTTACAAAATCCGCGTCTTGTCGAAATACCGGGTTACGATGTTTGCGCCTGCTGCGCTCCCCATGTTTCGCGAACCGGTGAAATAGGTATTATCAAAATTCTGTCTTCCTCGAGCCATCGCGGCGGCGTGCGGATAACGCTTATCTGCGGTATAACGGCGTATACGGAGCTTTCCTCAAGGTATGCCGACATACTACGGCTATCGGATATGCTGTGTGCGCCGCATGACGGAGTGCCGAATGCGGTAAGTGATTTACTTGTCAGAGATGAAAAGCTAAAAAGGGAAAACGCTTTACAGAAAGACACCGTATTAAGGTGCATTGCCGATACGACGGCGCACTCCGACGGCAACATATGCGTTTTCACCGACGGCATCGAACCCGACGGTTTGCGAAAACTCTCCGTAATGCTGCGTGACAAATGCGACGGTCTGTGCGTTGTTCTCTCCGGTGATGATGCGTCGGGGTATGCTTTTGCAATTACCTCGCCTGTTGTAAATAATCTTCGTACTCTGTCGCAGGAAATAAACAGTGCTCTTACCGGACGCGGCGGCGGTAAGGATGATATGTTGCAGGGGCGTTTCGGTGCAAAGAAAAACGAAATCGAACAATATTTTTCTGAAAGGGAGTTTTTTTGATAAATGAGAATGAGAAAGAAAAAGCACCTGGAGCAAAAACTCACCGAGTGCATAAATCTTATCGATATGCCGCCTGTTGCGGAGGATACACGCGAAGCGGTAAAAAAGAAAGAATACATCGATCTCGAAGCATATTTCGGAAATAACAATCCCGTTCATCTTGAAATCGGCTGTGGTAAAGGACAGTTTATCTGTGAAGCGGCAAAACAAAATCCCGATATAAATTTTGTTGCGGTGGAAGTGAACAAGAGCGTAATATGTACGGCTTGCCTTAAAGCGTTGGCTGCTGATATCAAAAATATACTTTTTGTTCATTGCAACGCAAAGGTACTTGAAAAATATTTCAAGCCGCACAGCATCGAGAAGATTTATCTGAATTTTTCGTGTCCGTTTCCGAAAAAGGCATACGAAAACAAGCGACTTACAAATATTGTGTTCCTTGATATATACAAAAACATACTCGCGCCGGGTGCCGAAATATATCAAAAAACGGACAACACGCATTTTTTTGAATATTCAATAGAACAGTTTTCGCTTGCCGGGTTTATCATGAAAAATGTTTCCCTCGATTTGCACAACAGCGATTTTGATGGAAACATTGTTACCGAGTATGAAAAGAAGTTTTCGGAACAGGGCTTCAGAATTTACCGTCTTGAGGCGTATTTGCCGAGTCGTCAGACGATCTGAACAAGATAAAACTTCAAATACTGTGTTTCGGGCACCGACAACAGCACGGGATGGTCGCACGATTGCCAACGGCTTTCCGCTATTCGTACCGAAACGTTCGCGTCATGCGCCGCATCAAGCAGCATTTTCTTGAAAAGTTCGTCCGTCATAAAGTGTGAACATGAGCAGGTGGCAAGCCAGCCACCTCGCGGCAGAAGCCGCATAGCCTTAAGATTTATTTCTTTGTAGCCATTGTATGCGGCGGAAACGGTAGAGCGGCTCTTTGTGAATGCGGGCGGATCAAGGATGATATAATCGTATGTCCTGTCGTTTTCCTCGTAAAGACGCGTGAGCAGTTCAAAAACGTCCTCACACAGGAAATCAACATTCGTAAAACCGTTCAACTCGCAGTTTCGTTTTGATTCAATTATCGCTTCTTTTGAAATGTCCACGGCGGTCACCCGTTTTGCGCCCGCCTTTGCACAGTTAAACGCAAAAGCGCCCGTGTGTGTGAAACAGTCAAGTACCGTCCGTCCTTTTGCAACCGACGCGGCGCACAAACGATTAAAACGCTGGTCAAGAAAATATCCCGTTTTTTGTCCTTTTACGTAGTCGATTATGTAGTCGATTCCGTTCTCCGTTATTTGCACTTCGGATGACGCGCACTCACTTTCAGTTAAAAGTCCCTCGTATGAAAAATATCCTTTGCTCAGTTCGAGTCCTTCTTTTGCTCTCACTGCCACATCGTTGCGTTCATACAGAACATCGATTTTTTCACCCTCTGCACGCAACAGGTCAATGAGCGCGGGGAAAAGAATGTTTTTGCGCTGTTCAATGCCGAGTGACATTATTTGCGTCACAAGGTGCGAACCGAATTTATCGACAATGAGTCCCGGAAAGAAATCGGAATCGCCGAAAACGAGTCTGCAGCAATCGATATTACCCTTAAGGCACGTTTTTCTGTAGTCGACAGCGTACTTAAAACGCCTTCTGAAAAATTCGGCATCAAATTTGTCATTCGCGTTTGTTGAAATAATTCTTACCGCTATTTTTGAAGCTGGATTGTAAAAGCCGGAACCGAGAAATTTGTTTTTTGTCGAAAAAACATCAATGATTTCGCCGCCGTATATTCCTTCCCGGGAAGAAACGATTTCTTCGCCATATACCCACGGATGACCGTTTTTGACAGCATATTCAGCTTTTTTACTTATTGTGATTTTTTTTAATGTTCTCATACTGTTTTCTCTCCTATATACTACCGGAAGATTGTATATTATTTTCATCAATATTGCAAGGTGCTTGAAAAATTTTTACAGCTATGATAAAATGAACTGAAAAGAAGAAAGGAAGATTTTGAAATGAGCCCTTTGTTGAAAAAGAAAAGAGGCGTTGACGCCGAAAAATCAACACTTCAAAGATACTGCTTTTACTCCGCGGTTATTTCCTGTGCGATAATGTTGTTTGTGTTCCTGTGCCATAAAATTATTCCGTTTTATGAAGACACAAATACCGTTTTGCGAATGGATTTGTATCATCAGTACGGTCCTCTCTACAGCGAACTGTATGACAGAATCGTAAACGGCTACAGTTTGTTCTATTCATGGCGTTCGGGATTAGGCGGAGGATTCCTCGGCAACTTCTTTAACTATTGCTGCAGTCCGTTTGCGGTTATAATGCTTGTTTTGGGACACAAGAATATGCCCGAAGCAATTGCTCTGATGTTCATGCTGAAAGCAATGTGTTCATCGGCATCGTTTACATACTACATAAACAAAACGAACCGTTCGTTGAACAAATACAGTATTGTATTCGGTCCCATGTACGCCTTTTGCAGCTATTTTGTCGCGTATTCATGGAACATAATGTGGATAGACGCAATGGCGATTTTTCCGCTTGTGGTTCTCGGCATAGAAAACATAATTCAGAGGAAAAAGCCGTCGTTGTTCATCTTCGCTCTTACCTATACCATGATAACGAACTATTACATGGCATACATGGTGTGTATCCTGAGCGTTATGTATTTCCTCTACTATTTCTTTTCAAGGTATGAACTCTCGGCAAAACTTTCCTCCGCCATCGCTGCAAAGAAAAACGTTCCAGCCGAAAGTGCGGAAACGGTTGATACGGTAAAAAACACCGAGGGTATCGAAAATGCCATTGAAAATACCTCTGATACCGTCGATTCGTCCGGTGTTCTCGATGACGGATTGACTCTCGAATTTAAATCTATCGAAGTGATTCACACACCCGACTATTCAACGGAGCAATTCGTTCCCGACGTGAAGGGTGCTGTGTCTTCTCTCGGAAACGAAGCGGAGTCGTCAACTGCAGCCGGTGCGGACACGGCGGGTGCTTTTGATATTTCCGGAGAAAACCCGGAGGTACAGAAAAAAGCAAAACCGCTTGTTTCGCTGCGCAACAACAGATTCTTTGCCACGGGATGCATCTTTGCTTTTTCTGCGATTTTATGTTTCTTTCTTGCAGCGTTTGCACTTATCCCGGTGTCGCATTGCCTTGATTCATCGTCGGCAACATCGGCTTCTTTCCCCGACGAGTTAAAAACCTATTTCAATGTTTTTGACTTTATCGCAAATCACCTTCCCGCAACTGAAACAACAATAAGAAGCAGCGGTTCAAATGTAATGCCCAATGTTTATTGCGGGCTTATAACAATAATGCTTTTGCCGCTTTACTTCTTCTCCGAAAGAGTTTCCGGACGCAAAAAAATTGCCGCAGCAGTGCTTCTTTCAGCGTTTTTCTTCGGGTTCAATCTGAATTATTTGAACTTTATTTGGCACGGTTTCCATTTCCCGAATGACTTGCCTTACAGATATTCTTTCGCTTACTCGTTTGTACTGCTGACTTTGGCGTATAAAGTTATCACGGAAATCGAGGAATTTTCAAAAAAGACATTTACCGCCATCGGTATGGGTTTCATTATTTTTGTTGCATTGATAACAAAACTTGAAACGCCGAATAATAAATCTCTGTCCATCTGGCTTACGGTTTTCTTTACCGTTATCTATACGATTGTATTCGGACTGTATTTCTCTCCGCGCTATGCAAAAAAGAACATTCGCGCCCTGCTTATGTTCACGGTGATTGTCGAACTGATATTTGCAGACATGGGCGAGTTCGTCATGTCGCAGTCCAAGAAAAATTATGTCTCCGACTATGACTCGTATCATGATATCGTCGATGTCGTCGAGAAAGATGACACAACGCCGTTCTACCGCACCGAACTTTCAAAACTTCGCGCAAGAATGGATCCGTGTTGGTACGGCTACAACGGTGTTTCCGTGTTCTCGTCCATGGCGTATGAGGACACATCGGGATTTATGAAAAAGCTCGGACTTTTCGGCAACAGGATAAACAGCTACACGTATTTCCCGCAAACTCCGGTATTTAACAGTATCTTCAGTTTGAAGTACATTTACGACAATGCCTCAATCGTTTCGGAAGGCGATTACTATACCGCGAAAGCGAAAAATGACGATTTTACTGCATACGAATACAAATATCATCTTCCGATTGCGTTTGCTGCGGATAATGGCATAGCAGAATGGAATTCTGTCGAAAGTGACCCGTTCATGTACCAAAATTCTCTCATGGCGTCAATAAGCGGAGTCGACGGTACGCTTGTTTCCGTCAAAGCCACAGATGTCAGCTGCACGGGTGTTAATTCGGTAACGGTAGATACAGTAAACGCCTCATCTTCTTTCACTGCTAAAAAAGCGGATACAAACTCAACAGGTACGGTATGCGTAACAATAAAAGCGGAGGAGGCAGGTTATTACTACACCTATGCCGGCAGTACCAAGGCCGACAGTGTAAAAGTAACGGCGGATAACGGATATTCGTATACGTATACAAGCTCAAGTATTCAACCGTTTGTACTCGATGTCGGATATCTTGAAAAAGACGAAAAAATAGAAATTTCATATACTGTCACAAAGGACTGTACATCTGCGTCGTTGTCTTTTGCCGCTGCTCGTCTTGATGAAGGAGCGTTCGCCAAAGCCTATGAAAAGCTTAAAGCGCAGTCAATGAATATTTCGGAGTTCAGCGATACAGAATTCAGCGGTACAGTCACAACTACTGCGGACTCTTCTGTTATATTCACATCTATTCCCTATGACGAGAGTTGGGTCATTACCGTTGACGGTCAAACGCTTGATTACACGCCGATAAAGGATGACGACGAAAATGATGAAGATTCCGAAGATGACGAGGAAGTTATCGACGATACGGATTATTCAACCGAAGGTAAAGTATTCAAGTCGTGCAACGCTCTTATCGGTATCGATATTGGCGAAGGAACTCATACGATTACATTTAAGTATGTTCCGTCCGGACTCTCCACAGGACTCAAAATGACAGCCGGCGGCATCGTCATACTTGCATTTCTTCTTGTCTATAAGTTTGCAATTGCAAATAAGCTCAAGGAGAAAAACAAAGCCATAAATGTTTTTGTCGAACCCGATGAAAACGACATAATTTATTGATTATCCGCGGCTCAAAATCACCGTTCCCATCTCACGGTACTGCTATCTTGTCCGAATCGGCACTTGTTTTTGCTGACTTTTGGCTATATCCGTTTCTGCTGTTTGCAGTTTCCTTATTTCGATAATCGTACTTGCAGTATCCGAGTTTATTATCAAGCTCGGACTCAAGTCCGTTTGCAACAATCTCTCCCACCGTTTCTCTTTTCTTTCCTTTTTTTACAAACCTTACTTCCGGACTGTCTTTGTACATTGGCATTTTTTAACCTCCAAAATGATATTTTTATTTATACCGTTTTGGAGGTTTACACGAAATCTTAAAAAGTTTCGGTATGGTTCAATTCCGTCAGCTTAAGCCCCAACATCCACGCCAAGTTTCAGCAGAATTTAGGTTTCACCACCAAGTTATTACGCATGCCGAGCGCACTGAGAAAAGGCTTCGTCCGCATTCGACGAAGCCTTTTTTTACTAAAATACAACTCTGAATTCAGGACACTTAAAACAGGCGTGCGACGCAATAGCCGCATTTTTTTTGTAAAATTACAACTTGATTTTTTTATAGTGCCTTTGTTTGTTCTTTATCGGAACGCGCCGCGCTTCAGAAGTTATAATTCCCATCAGAAACATGCCGAGAATATAAAACGAAGGCAACGGCAAAATAAACGGTTCCAAAAAATACTCGAGAAAAACAACGGAAAACATAATATAAACAAAGAACTTCATTCGCATTTCAACTTTTTTTGAAAAAAGCATTTTTACGCCGTTTATTATCATGAGCACGGTAAAAATGCAGAAAAAGAAGAAAGGAATAAAACCGCCGTGGTCATAAAGGTACAGCCAAATATTATGCGGAGTACCAACCTCTGCGGAATGTTTGCCGCCGCCCATGTAAAAAATCGAAAAATCCTTAAGCACGTTGAGCGCGTAACGGTTTCGCCCTTTGCTTACAAAACCGTCGTTGATTATTCTGACAAAAACATGATCTTTGTATTTTTCGGAAAGCTGCTCCTTAAAAACTATTACCAGCAGCAATATTGCGCAAAAAACAGCTGTCAACGTAACTGCGAATATGATTGACGCTTTTACTTTTTTCTTTACAAAAAGCAAATACGCAAAAATTGTTCCAACGACAAGCACCGGAAAAAAGAAAACCATGGTTCGCGAACCGCTCCACACACAAAACGCAATTGTGCCGACATCAAATATTATACCGCACAGCTTATACGGCCATTTCATGAAAAAAATCGAATATATGCCGAAAGTCATCGGAAAAACGAGCATCATTGCAATGACGGTTGCAGGTTTTTTGACAAGTTTGCCGTACCAAAACGAGTAATACTGCCTAACCTCCAAATCATGAGGTGTGTTTGCAAAGTAATTATACAG
>CAVKLD010000077.1:0-8400 GCA_963657065.1 bacterium | reverse complement strand
AAAGTGCCGAAAAGGGACGCTGACGGGCGGCATGGGTTCGACTCCCGTCAGCTTAGCCGAAAGGGGGGATAACATGAGAATTTTTTGTGACTGTTTGCTTCAGTTCTTTGCCGGTGACGGCGGCGCAGGCGGCACAGGCGGCACGGGCGGCGCAGGCGGCGCGGAGAGTACAGGCGGTTTAAGCACCGCCGGTGCATCGTCCGACGGTGCGGAGAATGCGGAAAATACCGTTTCGGCGCGTACCGCAGACAGTGCCGAAAAGCCGAAAGCGCAGACCGGCGGTTTGTCCGAACGCGGCGGCGAAGCCGCAAAACACGGGGAATCGCTAAAACGCGGCGAGAGTGTGCGCAAGGCGGATTTCATCGGGAATATGCTCGGCGGCGTGCGTGAGTCGTTCGGCGCGATTATGAAGAATGCCGAGGCGGAGTCGGTGCTTGCGTCATGGCGCAGGGAAGAGCAGGCGACGCGTGAAATTTATCCGTCGTTTTCGATGAAAGACGAGATTATGAACGAACCGATGTTCGGAACGCTTCTCAAAAGCGGCGTGGGTGTGCGCCGCGCATACGAATGCGTGCATCTTGAGGAGATTATCGGCAGTGCGATTCGCTACGCGGTGACGGATATCGGCAGAAAAACCGCGCTCAGTCCCGTTTTGCGGCAGACAAAACAAAGACCCGGCGAAAATTCCGTGCTCGACAGAGCCGCGTCCGTAACGCGCACGGACGTTAATTCACTCACGGACAGAGATATAAGGCGCATTTTGTCCGAGGTGAGCAGAGGCGCGAAGATTTCATTCGGATAATTCGAAAAAAAGGAGAAAATTTTATGAATTTCAGAGAAATGACACTTGGCTTTTTCGGTGCGGGCGACGTTCTCAACACGACGGGCGGCACGCTCGAAAACGGCAAAATAACCAATGCGGACGCTCTTTCCCCGGAAATGAAGACGTTCTACGACAAGACGCTCATAACTCTTGCCGGTGCAAACCTTGTTCACGAGCAGTTCGGGCAGAAACGCCCCATCCCGAAAAACGGCGGCAAAACCATAGAATTCCGCAAGTTCTCGAAGCTGCCGAAAGCAATGAAGGCAATAACCGAGGGCGTGACGCCGTCGGGCAACAAGCTCAATGTTTCCTCCGTCAGCTGCACGGTCGACCAGTACGGCGACTACATCGAGCAGACCGACATGCTGGAGCTTACTGCGATTGACAACACGATTGTCGAAGCCACTAAAGAGCTTGCCGCACAGGCGGGACTTACTCTTGACACGGTGGTGCGAAACGAAATAGTCGGCGGCACGAACGTCATGTACGTTCCCTGTGTCGGCGAAAACAACGTCGAAAAGGAGATAACCTCACGCTCGGATATCACAACCGGCTGCAAACTGCGCGTCAAGGATGTTTTTAAGGCGGCTGCTGAGCTTAAGGCGGTAAACGCGCCCAAAATAAACGGCAGCTATGTCGCGATAATTCATCCTTATGTTGCATATGACCTCATGCAGGATGCCGCGGAACAGTGGATCGGCATCCAAAAGTACGCCGACCCCGACAAGATTCTCCGAGGCGAGATAGGCACGCTCGGCGGCGTCCGCTTTGTGGAGAGCACCGAAGCGAAAGTTTACGGTCCCGCCGAAATTGCCGACTCCATCTCGCGTCTTACCGTCAAAAACGGCATTTCGTCTTCGACGACATCTGTCGCCGTCAACGAACCTCTCACGGCAAAGACGTTTTCGACTCCCGTCCCCGTGTACGTGAACGGAGAGGAAAACACCGTCACGGCGATATCCGTCAGCGGCGGCACAGCGTCGCTTACTCTCGGTACGGCGGTTTCGAACCTTTCCGCCGGCGCGGTTATTTGCGGCACGGGCGCGGGCAGGGACGGTTCCGCGGTGTTCTGCACGCTGTTTATCGGCGAAAATGCCTACGGCGTTACCGATGTCGAAGGCGGCGGACTCGAACACATCGTCAAACAGCGCGGCTACGGCAACGACCCGCTGAATCAGCGTTCGTCCGTCGGCTGGAAAGCGACAAAAGTCGCAAAACGCCTTGTCGAAGAGTACCTCATCCGTGTCGAATCCGGCTCGGAGTTCTCTCCCGACGCGGAAATGAACTAAACCGAACAGTGAACGGTTTGATTAAAAATTTGCGTATCTGCTGCATAATGTGATTATGCATGTTTGGCGGGCGGGCGGGCATAAAATCGACGCAAATCCGAATTTCAAAGAAGAGGTAAATAAATTATGAAGCTGAAAAATTCAAATGCACTTGTTCCCGTATTTATTCCGAAGGAGAGCAAGAATGACGATGCGCAGTTCGTTGCGGTGAACGGCAAGCGCATGCTTATCAAAAAGGGCGAGAGTGTGATGCTGCCGCTCCCCTTTGCCGAGGCGGTGGAAAATTCATTCGCCGCAAAAAGAGAGGCTGAGAGTTTTATACAGTCCGTCAGCAAGGAATAAGGGGGAGAAAAGATGACAGCGGATACCGCAATAGAACGTTTTGACGCGCTTTTCCCGAATGCGCTGCCCTACGGCGAAAAGCTCAACATGCTGTCGGTTCTCGACGGCAGGATTCACAGTGAGATACTGTCGCGCTATGAGGGGGCGCAGCCGGAATTCATAGGTTACTCCGAGGGGATTCCCGGCACTGCGGTGCTGCTCGTGCGTTATCCGTTTGATGAGATATACATAAAATATCTTGCCGCCGAAACGGATATCATAAACGGCGACACGGCGCGTTATGAAAATTCCCGCAATGCGTTTAACAACCTCTACGAGGAATTTGCCGCCGCGTACAACAGAACGCATAAGATAAAATCCGTCGTGAAACTGAATTTCGGGAGGGAGAGCGTATGAAACTCGCAGCGCAGCGAAGCGTCACGCGCACGCGCCGCAACATTACTTCGTTCGGCGGACTCGACCGCACTGCGCGTGCAAGCGGTGCGAAATTAGGCTCGATGCTCAACATGACGGGCGAAGACGCGCCGTCGCTGACGTCGCGTGCGCCACGCGGCGTCTGGTCGCCGAAAAATGTATCCGACGGTGTTACTGCGGCAGGAGTGAAGACGTACGCCGATGAGGAGATTTGCGCAGCGGCGGCGGTGAACGGCAAGCTCTGTTTCGCGGCGGAAAACGAGGTTTTCGCGGACGGCGTCCCGATGGACGGCGCACAGCCGGACGGAGAAAAACACACGCGCACTATAGTGCCGTTCGGCAGGAATTTCTTTCTTGTTCCGGACGGGCTCTATGCGGAAAAATGCGCCGGCAGAGGGTATTTTGCGAAAAAAGCGGGAGCGGAGTTTTTCTCTCAGTCTGCGGTTGCGGTGAACTGCGTTGACATCGACGGCGAAACGGTGACGGCGGAGAAATGCACCGAATTTCCTTTGTCGCCCGCCGAAAACGACAGCGTCGTGCTCACGTCGGAAGACGAAGCGTATGAATACACGTATTCGGACGGAAACTGGATAAAGGGGCGGCGCGTCTATCCGTCGTTTGCAGCCGTATCTGCCGGGGAGAATTTCAGGGTCAACGACAAAGTCATTTTGAGAAACGTCTACACCTACGACACGAAGCGCACCTATCGTGTGATTGACGTTGGCGGCGATTATGTCACCGTCGACGCGCCCTATGAGAGCGGCGCGACGAAACTGCGCATGAGCATCACGCGCTACTGCCCCGTTCTCGATTTCGCCGTCGAGAGCAACAACCGCGTCTGGGGCTGCCGTTTCGGAAAAAATGTGTTCGGCGAATTTGTAAACGAGATATACGCCTGTTCGCTCGGCGATCCTCTTTCATGGGATTCGTTCGACGGCATTTCCTCCGATTCCTACGCCGTTTCGCTCGGCTGTCCCGGCGCGTTTACGGGCGCGGGCGTTATCGACGGCAAACCCGTCTTTTTCAAGGAAGACAGGATTATAACCGTTTCGGGAACAGTTCCGCAAAATTTCCACGTCGACGCGGCGGCGGGTGACGGCGTGGAGAACGGCGCCGGCGGCAGTGTGGTCAATATTAACGAAAATCTCTTTTACAAAAGTCCCGACGGCATAAACGTCTACGACGGCGTCGTTTCCAAATGCATTTCCGCCGAATTCGGCTCGGAGCGTTTCACGGCGGGCGCGGCGGGCGCAGCCGACGGCAAATACAGGGTGGCTCTTACCGATAAAAACGGCAAAAGCGCACAGTATGTGTACGACATGCGCAATGATATGTGGCACATAGAGGACGACGGCGAAAACGTCAGGTTTTTCGTGAACATAAACGGCGTTTTGTGTTCGGTTTGTCTTGTGTCGTCGGTGACAGACGGCGGCTCGACGGTGAATTCATACAAGTTTTACGCGCATGATTACCGGCTGACCGAGGACGGGTGCAACATTTTTGCGGACAATACCGGCAGCGGATTCGGTTTTGACGCAGAGCCGAACGCGCCGTTTTTTGCTCAGACGCGTGAGATAACGTCTTCAAGCGGCAGCGAAAAAATCCGCTCGGTAGTCATAAGAGCCGAAAAAGAGCGCGATGCCGTTTTTCGTGTAGGCATTATTTGCGCGGACGGAATCTGCCGTGAAATTTTCTGCACCGAAAAGGACATGGAGGGAATTTTCACCGTTCCGGCGAACACTCCGCGATGCGCGTCGTTCAAACTTCGTTTTTCGGGCAGCGGTTCGGTGAAAGTTCTGTCTGTCGGCATTATCACGGAAAAAACAAGCGAGGTAAACGGATATGGATACTAAAAACAGGCGTTCGGAAAGCGTCGGGAATGAAAAATACGAAAAGCTCTGCTCTCTCGTCTTAAAGTTGCTTGCGCGCACCGAGGAGATAAAAAACGAAACGGGAGAACTTGCGGCGTTTGTGAGGGGGATGTCGAAAAAGTGAAGAAAAATTACACATCAAACGAAATTCTCGAGATGGCGGTAAAAAAAGCCGCCGCGAGTTACTACGCCGACCTCGACCGAAACGGCGTTGTGGACGTTGCCGATGCGCGTATCGCCCTGCGGCGCGAAAAGGGACTGGATTCGGACGACGCTTTGCACGGTTCGCCTTCATCGTCCGGCACGGCGCAAAATGCACAGCCGTCCGGCACGGGTGCATTCGGCGGTTATTACGACGGTGACAATACGGTTATGAAGAAAGAACTGCTCGACTCCGTAATCGCCGACACGGGGAAAAGCTACAGCATCGCAACCGACAAACTTTACAACGAATACCGCCGCGAGTACGAAAAAAGCGCGTTCCGCGCCGCGAAAAACGCATACGGCACGGCGGCGTCATATACGGGCGGATACGGTTCATCCTACGCGGCAAGCGCGGCTGCGGATGCGTACGGCAGATATATCTCCGCTCTTGCCGAAAAAATGCCCGATTTCGCCGAGAGCGCGGCTGCGGTGAAAAAGAGCGGCATACAGAGCAAACTGGATATTCTTTCGGAGATACGAAAGGATGAAGAGGAGTCGTATTCACGCTATTCCGATGCCGTCAAAAACGCGTGGACATCCGCCGAAAACGGCGATTATTCATATCTTGAAGCACTCGGTATGGATACATCCGCCATGCGTGAGGAGAAAGCGATGGCGCAGGCGGTATC
Organism: bacterium; assembly: GCA_963657065.1. Lineage (GTDB taxonomy): Bacteria > Bacillota > Clostridia > Oscillospirales > Acutalibacteraceae > RUG806. The sequence goes on along the minus strand of CAVKLD010000077.1, from coordinate 2,828 downwards.
GGCGGCAAAGTACGGCGATTACTCCGGACTTCGATACATGGGCGTTGACACCTCGTCGGTCGAATACGCCGAATCGCTTGACAACGCGGTGAAAATCGCGGGGCAGGGCGATTATTCGTACCTGAAAGCGCTCGGCGTAGACGTAAGCAAATTGCAGTCCGACGATAAACTCGAAAAGGCTGTCACGCTTGCGAAGTACGGCGACTATTCGGGACTTAAAGCGTTGGGCGTTGACACTTCGACGGTTGAGTATGCCCGGCTGCTTGACAACGCGGTGAAAATCGCGGGGACGGGCGATTATTCGTACCTTGAGGCTCTCGGCGTAGACGTAAGCAAATTGCAGTCCGACGACAAACTCGAAAAGGCTCTTGCACTCGCAAAGTACGGCGATTATTCGCTTCTCGGGGATTTTTCGTCAAACATCACTTTGATGAAAGAAAAAATCAACTTCACCGTGCAGCGCGGCGCGTCGGCTGCATACGCCGCCGGGGGATACGGGGGACTTTTGAGTTATCTCAATAAACAGATTGACTATGGTCAGATAACCGAAAAAGGCAAAGAGCAGATAATAAAAGCTCTTACGCAGGGTTAACGCGGAAAGGGGAGAATGCATATTATGGAAGTGGCATCGTTAAGCGCAGGCTTCAATGCCGGAGAACACAACTGCAGGGTGATAAACGTTACGCTCGATAAGGCGGCGGAAGGCAAAAGTTTGCGTCTTGCGTTCATTACGCCGAAGGGGCGCAGACTGATGAGCGGAAATCTTGAAGTCAGCGAATTGAAAGCATCGTACGAAGTGCCGTCGGAGCTTCTTGACGGCAGGGGCAAACTTTTTGTGCAGGCGGTCGTGTACGAAAACGGCGAGTTTATCGCGAAGAGCCGTGTGGAGAGTTTTTACGTCGACGGTTCGCTCGACGACTGGGATTATACCGAGAACGGAGTTTTGGTGTCGGCGGAAAGCATTGCCGACAGCATAGACAATCTTCGTGAAGAGGAGCTGTCGTCGCGGGAGCGGATTTCTTCATTGGAAGAAAGCTGTTTCGCTGTCGAAACCGCGCTGGAAGAAGAATTTATGAGAAAAACCGATTCGCCGCCGCTCGTGACGTCCCTTAAAGGAAAAATATGGGTTGCCGTCGGCGACGGGCAGACGGAGGAAAACGATTACAAAACGACGCCGTACACGGAAACCGTGCGGGCAGCGTTCGGCATTTCGCAGGTGTTGAATTACGGTGAAAACGGCTCGAGTATTTCGAAGAAAAACAGTTCCGACATCGCCGCCATGTGCGAACGTGCGCAGTCGCTGCCCGCCGATGCCGACCTTATCACCGTTTTCGGCGGCGGTGAGGATATGCGCAGCGGCATTCCGCTCGGCGCGCTCGGCGGCAGTGATGATGAAACGTTTTACGGCGGCATGGAAAAACTCTGCCGCACATTGCTTACGATGTATACCGGCAAGACGGTAGTGTTTATCACACCGACACAGCAGGATAAATTCTTTTCCGTAAACGCGCTGGGACTCACTCCGGCGGATTACGCGGACGCGATGAAAAACGTCTGCCGCAAATATTCGATTCCCGTGTATGACGCAAACGGCGGGAGCGCGATATGCACGTCGATTGAAGCGCAGAAAAATTTCTGCACGGCAGACGGACTCTATCTCAACGACGCAGGGCACGCGCTCATAGCGAACGGACTTTTCAATTTTATCCGTTCTCTCTCCACCGTGCGCACGACGTTCGCGGAAGACGGTTCGCCGCAGCCGGCGGTGACGGCAAAGAGCGTGCGTCTTAACAAAAGCTCCGTGTCGTTTAAGACAACGGGCAGCGCGAAAGTTATCGCCGTCGTGTCGCCGTCAAACGCCGTCAACAAAGAAGTCACGTGGTCATCAAGTCCCGAGGGGCTTACCCTCACGCCGAACGGCAGCAGCTGCACCGTTTCGGGCAGCGGGGGAACTTATGTCCTCACCTGCACAACCGTCGACGGCGGTCATACCGCGACGTGCGGCGTCACCGTTACCGTGCCGTACGTCGCTGTGCGCGGCGTGTCGCTTGACTGGGACAGCGCGGAGATTACAGTGGGCAACACGGTCCCGGTTCGTGCTGCCGTTTCGCCGTCCAACGCGACCGACAGCACCGTTTCGTGGTTGACGGACAGCGACTGCGTAACGCTTGAGCCGTCGGGACAAATCTGCAGCGTGTACGGAGTTTCGGAAGGCACGGCGACGATAACATGCGTTACCTCGGACGGCTCTTATTCGGCGGCGTGCACTGTGACCGTCAACCCCGCAGCCGTCGCTCCAACCGCAATAAGATTCGGCGAAGCGTCGGTATCCGTACGGCAGTCGGCGTCGAAAAAACTCTATGTTTACTTCACGCCTGACGATGCGGAAGTTCAGAAATTGGTCTTTACCGCAGAAAATGCCAACGTTGTGCTTGAAGCGGACGGCAGTTCGGTAACCGTTACCGGCGTGAATACGGGCACATGCGTCGTGACCGCCACCACCGAAGACGGCACTCTGACGGCGACGTGCACCGTGACCGTTCTTGCCGCAGCATAAGCTGACGGGAGTCAAACCCGTGTCGGTTTTGACAGGCTGATTTCCGTCCATGCTGCGTTAAAACCCCGCAAATACGTCAATGACGGGTATAATTTCGTCAGCTGAACGAAGGAGTGATTATTTATGAAAAAAATATACATCGACGCAGGGCACGGCGGGGCGAACCCCGGCGCGGTCTACGGCAAGAGAAAAGAGAGCGAGGATGTATTTCAACTTGCGCAAGCGGTAGCCGATACGCTTATTTTTCAACCCGATATCGCGGTCAGGCTGT
>CAVKLD010000076.1:0-8891 GCA_963657065.1 bacterium | reverse complement strand
GGGTTTTAACGCAGCATGGACGGAAATCAGCCTGTCAAAACCGACACGGGTTCACCTCCCGTCAGCTTACCCGAAATCCACAGAAATGTGCGGTTTCGGGTTTTTTATTTTTTTGTGTGAAACAGTCGGCTTTGTGCGTGAGTTTTTTTGTTTGTCGGCAATGTACGCGCTTTTTGCCGTTTTTTTTGTCATATGACTTGTTTATTTATCGAACTTATGGTAAAATGCCAAATGAGCGGTGCTGTTGCTGAGAGTGCTGACTTGAAAAGGAAGAGGACAAAAAATATGACTAAAAGAAATTCAAACATGGAACTGTTGCGAATTACGGCGATGATTATGATCGTCGCGTATCACATACTGCGGCATTGCATTGACGTTCAGCTTACCGACACGAATCTGATTTCACAGCTCGGCAATGAATGGCTTTGCCAACCTCATTTTCTCAAACGGCTTTGTGTGCTGACGGTTCTTACGCCGTTGGGCAAAGTTGGCAATGTCATTTTTATTCTTATTTCGGGTTATTTTATGGCAGGCAAGCCATCTGTCGATTTAACGAAAATATCGAAAAAGTTGATTCTTCAGCACGCTTTTGCGGCGTTTGTTCTGGGCACGATTTCGATTATCGCCTACCGCAGCATAACGACAATTCCGTTGAGTTTGTTGAAGTATGATTCGTATGGTCATATTTCGTGGTATGTCGGTTACTTCTTTATTATCATGGTCATTGCAAAGGTGTTTTTGAACCGTTTTCTGCAAAAACTGTCGCCTCGGAACTATGTAATGTTTATGTTCACGCTGTTCGCGCTCGTTCAATTTTCGTGGAGCAGGCTCATATTGACCAACTTTATCAGTGGTTTGGACACAATTTGCACAGGCGTTTTTCTCTATTCGCTCGGCGGGTACATAAGAAAGTACAATCCTTTTGAATCCGTTCGGCTGTGGGTGCTCTTTGCGATATTTGCGGCGGTAACTCTCGTTTTACTCGGAAACTTCTATATCAACACGGCGAATAAGATTTTGGAATTTGATCCATCCTCAGGGAAGACGTTTGTCCAGAATATTCTCAGTTACGGTGAGTATAATATTGTTCCTATCACGCTCGGAGTGACTTTGTTTGAGCTGTTTAGACGGATGAATATCCCGAGCAATTCCGCAGTTAATTTCGTTGGCTCGTCTACATTTATGATATATCTTCTTCACGACAACAGTTTCTTCTACAAAATATGGAGAACGCAGAACTGGTTGTCGATTTTGTACGAAAGCGTTTTCCGCTTCGCCGCCGTTTTCATCCTGTGGACGGTGGGAACATTCGCCGTCGGCTTCGTGTTCTATTGCCTGTTTAAGCTCGTCGGGAAATTGTTTATCCGCTTGAAACCGCTTGTCATGAAAAAGGCATAAAATTTTACACAATGTAAATTCAATCCGTGTAAGCTGACGGGAGTTGAAACCGTGTCGGTTTTGACAGGCTGATTTCCGTCCATGCTGCGTTAAAACCCTCGCAAATACGATGATTAGTGCACGCGGGGGATTTTTTGCGGCAAAAAAACAGGCTCTGCCGCGCTCCGTGGGAGCGGCGCAGGGTCTGCATCTTTTTTATATGTAATCGCCCCATGCGGGACGCTTGCCGTCACCGGCTGCCCGCGAGGGGCAACCGATATAAAATAAAGAGGAGAGGAGAAAAATGCTGTATATGTAAGCCGCCGGCGACAATGCACTATAGCCGACGACACGAGATGTCGACTCCGTGGGTGTTAACCCCACCGCCCGGAACACATACACTGTCAAAACGGCACTGCCGTCCGCCGAAAGGCAACTGACCGATGTACGGTTCGCTCCCGCGGGAAATCCGCAAGTCGCTTACTTGTTGTAGTAACTCATAAGGGCGTCAAGTTCGATTACCTTGAGGAGCTTCTTGAAAGTGAATTTTTTCATTTCGCCGATCTCTTTGATAAGCTCGTTTTCTCTTGATGCTACTGTTTTGTTGATAACCATTGTGAAGACTCCTTTCGTTTGTTTACAGTTGTTATTATACTCAAAAAAAACGATTTGTCAAGTCATTTTGCACAATAAACAAAAGTGTTATTTGTGCACTTTGCACAACAGTTTTCCCGCCGTTAAAGTAATCAAAACTGATAAAAGCGGAAAAACAGCGAAAAACCATTTGTGTATCTTGCACAAACGGCAGCGGTGTTTGTGCAGCACTTTGACGAAAATTGGGTTTTACCTACCTTTTCGGTTCTAAAAAGTTTGTGTACTTTTTTTAATTTTTTTTCGGTTTTTTTGATTTGACGCAGAAAAAAACACCGAGGTTTTTACGCCGTACGGTGTTTTTTTCGTATCGGAAATTTCAAATGGAAAAACAATTTGAACAGGAAATCTGTTTACTTGATAACGCCTTTTTCGAGGACGATGTCGCCGAACTGCCAGTATGGAGCGAGAACCTCGTAGTTCTCGTCGGCAGTGATGATGCCGTCGCCGGCAAGATGATATTTCTCGGCTGTGGTATCGTCGCCGATGATGTAAATGTCATGGCTTCTGACGATGCCGGACCTGAAGAACGCTTTCACGAGCTTCTTTGCAGCCTTGATGAATTTCTTGTTGTTTTTGGGTTTCCACTGCGTGTACTTGCCGCACTTTTTGTTGAATGCCTCGACGAAAGCGGCGTCGCGTGTTGCTGCAACGGCGTTCGACCACATATCGAAGACGTCAACTTTTCTGCCGACCTTGCCGCAGGAAACGGAGAACATTGCTTCGTACATGCCCGCGAAATTTTCCGCGTTTGCACGAAGACCCGCCTCAAGAGCGTTCTTCGGAGCAAATTCGCCGTCGCCGCCGCCTTTGTTGCCCTTGAGAAGGAAGACGAGCGTTGCCGTTCCCGCGCCGATTATCGCCGCAATGACGCATGCCCAGATGATGTTGCTGTAGACTATGTAAAAAATCATAACCTAACCCCTTATCCTCTTTGTTTAAGTCCGACTCCCGTCAGTTTACACCGCAGACACGGATTTATACCTATTATATATACTTTGTTGTCGCTTGTCAACATAATATACGATTTTTATATTCGTTTTCTTAACATGTCGCCGACAAAAAGCCTCTTGTTGCATCGAATCGTGACTTTTTCCTGCACGAGTACCGCTTCGTTTTTCTCCGCGCCGTCCTCTCCGACGATGCCGAGCACGGTTATTTTTGCGCCGACGGAGTGCGGAGAAAGTATTTCGAGTTCGTCGCCTTTTGCGAAACGGTTGCGCATTTCCACAACGAAAGTGTCTTCCGATACTTCTTCGAGCACGATTCCGATAAAAGAGCAAGTCTGACGGTACAACCCGTCGTTTTCGGGAGAAACTTTCGCTTCGCCGAAATAGAACCCGGCGGCGTACGGTCGGTGGCTCACGCATTCGAGTTCGTTTTCGCACTGCTCAAGCGTCGCCGTGCCGTCCATGTACCGGCGGTAGGCGTTGACGACCGTTGCAACATAATAGGGCGATTTCATGCGTCCTTCTATCTTAAAAGACGATACACCCGCGTCGGCAAGGCGGTCGAGAAACGATATTGCCTTGAGGTCCGTCGACGACAGCACGGCGGTCGCGCCCGCGTCCTCGATTACGGGAATGAACATATTCTGTCTTTTTTCCTCAACGAGATAGTAACTCCAGCGGCACGGCTGGGAGCACTGTCCTCTGTTGCCGGAGCGGTTGTTCATGAAAGAGCTGAGCAGGCAGCGTCCGGAATACGCCATGCACATTGCGCCGTGGACGAACACTTCGATTTCGCATCCGGGCGGGATTTTTCCTTTCAGCTGTTCTATTTCAGCCATGGTCATTTCGCGTCCGAGTACGACGCGTTTCGCGCCGAGCGCGTGCCACATTTCTATTGTTTTGTAGTTCTGCGTGTTTGCCTGCGTGCTGATGTGGACTTCGAGCGCGGGACACTTTTCGCGCAGTTCGGCGAGTACGCCGAGGTCGGATACAATGACGGCGTCCGCGCCCGTTTCGAGCAGCCTTCTGCCGTATTCGCCCGCGAGCGGGATTTCGTCGTTTTGCGCGAAGCAGTTAACCGTGACGTACAGTTTTTTGCCGAGCGAATGGGTGTATTCGACGGCTTTTTGCAGCTGTTCGAACGAAAACGAGGTGTTTCCTGCCCGAAGCTGAAGCATGGGACCGCCGCAATAGACGGCGTCCGCGCCGAAAAGCAGCGCGGTTTTGAGTCCCTCAAACGTTCCTGCGGGCGCAAGCAATTCTACATTCATATTATATATTCTCCGTAAGTTGAAACCGTGTCGGTTTTTCAGTAGCACAGGTCGATGATTATCTGAGCGTACATTTTTGCGGTGAGCAGCATTTCGCGTATGTCGGCAAATTCGTCCGCGCCGTGCATATGGTAGTCGCGCCCGGAAAATTCGACGCCGAACGCAATGCCGCCGGGGATGTCGTGAACGTACGTGCCGCCGCCGATGGCAAGGCATTCGCCTTTTTGCCCGGTCATTTCTTCATACACTTTGAGGGATTCGGCGACAAGCGGTGAGTTTTCGTCAACAACGTGCGCGGGACGCAGACGGCTGTCGTCGGCGGGCGCGAATCCCGCTCTTTTGAAGATATCGTCGGACGGAGTTTTCACGCTCATATCCGTTGCGCAGACGGGGCAGCGCGAATCGAAGCCGCACACGAGTTTTTCGCCGTCGAACGTCATCACGCCGAAGTTGAGCGTCAGTGCGCCCGATTGAGCGTCGCCCTGCGCGATGCCGAAACTCCCGCCGTCCGTTTCGCCGTGCGGGAACGTGTTTTTAAGGAAAACGAGCGTATCTTTAAGCGCGGTGTCGAGTGCGGCGAGGACTTCGACAAGAGCCGTCTGCGCGTTGTTTCCGAGTTCCGGCGTGGACGCGTGCGCACTCTGACCCTCGCACAGCACGTATATGCCGCCGTCCGATTCGGACAAGGTGAAGCGTGCGCCCGTCTTTTTTGCGGCTGAGGAGATAAGCGTGCCGAGCGTTTCTTTTTCCGCGCCGAAAATCAGCGCGCCCGCCTTGCCGGGGACAATGTTCTGCGTAACGCCGCCGTCGATTCTGCCGATGCGCACTTTTCCCGTCTGTTCTTCGAAATGCTTTTCGTACGTCGGAGCGAAGCGCCCCTTTTCTATATTTATGAGAGGATACTGCGCGTCGGGCGACAGCGTGTACTTGAGCACGGGACGTTTCGCGAAGTAGTAATCCATGTCCTCGCTGCCCGTTTCCTCGCCGCAGCCGAGCACGAGCCGCACGCCGGTTTCAGGTTCGCCGAGCACGTCGCGGACAGCCTCCATCGCGTATATGCACGCAAGCGCCGCGCCTTTGTCGTCGGTCGTTCCTCTGCCGTAGACGGTGTCGCCCTCACGGGTCATGTTGTACGGCTCTTTCGTCCAGCCGTCGCCCTCCGGCACAACGTCAAGGTGCGCCAGAAGCATAAGATCCGGCGACGCGCCGAGATTCGTTTCTCCGGCGTAATAACCGTAATTCGTCATGGCAAAACCATGCCCGGCGAGTATTTTTTCCGCTTCGTCAAGGGCTTCGGCACAGCCGCGCCCGAACGGAAAATCACCCTCCGGCGCGGTGCGCACGCTCTTTTTGTCAACGAGCCGCTTTAACTCGTCCGCGTATTTTTCAAAGTTTTTCTCCAGTAATGCCGCAACGGCGGTATTCATAAAAACACTTCCTTTGTTTTGCTCAAATTGAAATGATATCATGTTTTTGTCGGTTTGTCCATATCGGACACAAAAAAACACTTGATGAATACGTGTACGATTACCTGCCGCCGCAGCAAACACCCGCTCCGGCAGATGCAAATTTCAATCTGTTCGGTGTCGTCGGCAGGGCGCACGCGGCGAAATATTTGCAAAATGTCCCGTTTTATTCCTGCGCGATGTCGCTTTTGTACCAGCGCGTGATTATATCGGGAATCTCCGATTTGAATCTCCACCCGCGGTTAAGATATCCGTCGCGCAGTTTGTCGTAGTACTGTGCAAGTCTTATCGTGCCGGCGGCTTCTTCAAGCTTGCGCCATTTTTCTCTGCTGAAAGATAATCCCGACAGCAGGTCTACCATTGTATCGCTGTTGTATTCGCGGTAATCTATGCACGGACCGGAAAAGTTTTTAACATCGGGCAGCTTTCTCATCCCTTCGTCTTTCGATTTTTCCCCCGCGGGGGGATAAAGGGGGGAAGAAGCAGTAGATATAGTAGTAGTAACTTTCTTTCCTTTCTTTATATGTCCGTCACTGCTGTCGGTGGTTCTACCGTCACTGCTGTCGGTAGTTGCACTCAACTTACCGTCGTTTTTGTCGGCGGTCAAATTTTTCTCTTCCGTGTCGACGCTGCCGCCGCTGTCTGCGGTTCGGGTTTTCGACACTTTTTTAACAGAGTTTGAACACGGTTTCAACACGATTTCAACATTCCACTCCGAATAGTTTTTGTTTACTCCGAGCATCCTGCTGTCCTTCCTCGAACCGCCGGAAACGGAAAAAATAACCTTGTTCGCAATGAGCGCGGCAAGCGCTCTCTCAATGCTGCGCTTCGGGATTCCCGTCATCGATGAAAGAAACGATGACGACAGTTCCGCAAAATTGCGTCCGTAACCGCATGTAAAGCGTATCACGGCAAACACCGTTTTCATTTCCGTGACCGTGAATTTCGCGGCGTATACCGCTTCAAGAAGCTCGTTCGGGACTGCCGTAAAACCGCTTTTCAGCTGCACATCCGCCATGCTCACACCTCGCACGGGAACGGCAATTCCCCTATGCCGTGCGCCGTAAGTCCGCCGCCGCGGCGCGTCTTTCTCTTTCTGCAGTCAATCATTTTCTTTACCTCCATGTGCTGTTTTGCTTCTCCATTGTATTACATTGACTGTGCAGATTTCTCCCCTGAAACGGGCATTTTTAAAAAAAATTTTTTTCGGTGCAAAGCGGTCGGGCGTTGTGCATATTTTTGAGTTCGTTTGCAAGCGAACAGGCGAACCGCAGCGTGACTTTTTTCGGAAACGAAATTCAATTCATGCAATGCCCGACCGTTAAACGCGGATGATTTGAATTTTGCATTGTATAAAATATCCGCACGACGTAAAGTTTCGGCAAACGAAAAAAACCCGAAACGCGCATGTGCGGATTTCGGGATTGTGGTGGACGCAGGGGGACTCGAACCCTCGACCTTTCGGATGTGAACCGAACGCTCTAACCGACTGAGCTATGCCTCCGTGTTTATTCGTGTAACTCAGTATACAACAGTTTTGCGCCGTTGTCAATCGAAAAATCAAAAAGTTTGCGCCGTTGGCGTCGCTCGGTATTGTGTGGCGCGTCTATTTGAATACGAATTGCACAAGAAGCATATAGCACGCCGTGCCGCCGGCGATTGAGATTAGCATCTGTTTTTTCCGGATGTGGAGTCCGACCGTGACCGCTATGGAAATCAGCTCCGGTATGCCGCGGCTGCCCTCAAAAACGCTGACGTTTTTCAGACAGTAAATGACCAGAAGTCCGAATATCGCCGATGGGAGATATTCCCCGAGATACCGTATGAATTTCGGCGTCGGTTTCCCCGACGGGAATACGATAAACGGTAAAAATCGCGTCAGAACGGTAGCGAGCGCAACCGCTGCCACGGTGATAATTTGCTGTTTTGTTGTCATGCCGCTTCACCGCCTTTTTCGAGTGGTTTTCTGAGCGCCGCCAATGCGCATGTGATGGCGATCATGGATGGAACGATGAAATTTTCCGCGCCGAAAAGTATCAGGAACAGAAGCGAAATCCCCAGTCCGAGCAGACCGCTCACGTGGTTTTTTTCTTTCATCCAGCGGTCGGTAAAAATGACGACGAACATTGCCGTCATTGCAAAATCGAGTCCTTTTGTATCGAAATGTATAAACGAGCCGAATATGCCGCCGAGAGTTGCACCTGTGACCCAGTATAATTGATTCAGCAGCGTTACGAAAAACATGAACCATCCTCTGTCGATGTCCGGCGGTATGTCGGCGGTGTAGTTCACGGAAAAAGTTTCGTCGCACATGCCGAATATCAGGTATATCTTTTTTAGTCCTGTGCCTTTAAACTTGTCAAGCATTGAAATTCCGTAGAACAAATGACGCGCATTGAGCATAAATGCCATCAAAAACGCCTGCAGCGGCGCGAATTGTCCGAGCAGAAGATCCGCCGTCACAAACTCCGACGAACCCGCGTATATCGTCATGCTCATGAGCATCGGGTACACGAATGAAAATCCCGATACGTTCATGTAAATTCCGTATGTCATGCCGATAAGACAAAATCCCGCAAAAACAGGAATTGTGTTCGGAAATGCCGCCTTGAACGCTTTTTGTATTTTGCCGTTTTTTTTCACGTTTGTCACCTGCCTTCGGAATTGTTGCGCCGCTTTGCGCCGTGTTTGACGCGCGTTTTTTTGCCGATGGGGAAATAATAACATAACAATTCAGCGTTTTCAACAAACAATCAACGTGAATTTTGTGCATTATCCGCAAATTACGCTCCCTTAAAAAGCGTAAAAAAACTGACAATGTTGAACATAAAAACATCTTGACAAACCGTCCGAATGATGTTAATATATAACAAAATGGAAAAAATATCGGTTTGTCTTTGTTTTTAACGCCTTGGTACTGCCGGAGTGTATCGGCGTTTTGCCGGCATTCCGTGAGATACAAAAAAGGAATCGGAGGATTTATTATGAAAAACAAAAACCGGCGCGTCCTGCGCCGTGCGTTAAGCGTAATGCTTGCGCTCCTGATGCTCCTTACGGCTGCACCCCTGACCGTGTTTGCGGAGGGAACTGCAACGTACAAAACGGGGGATGTTATTTCGCTCGGTTCATATCCGCAGAGCGAAGTGACGGACGATACGCTCAAGGCTGCGCTTGCG
>CAVKLD010000075.1:0-8915 GCA_963657065.1 bacterium | reverse complement strand
TGCACAAAAGAAAAGGCACATAAATATCTTCGCTCTTTAGTCGGAAACTTGTGAATTTCTCGGCATATTCTCAGTCGAAGAAGAGTAAAAAAATGTGCATAATGAACATTGAGAGATTTTTTGTAATTTTATGCAAACATCCGAAATAAACAAAGGTCGCTTACTTGCTGAGCTTTGATTGTCGAATTTTCCGCTGTGGGGTTTTAACAAAGTTTTTCATTTTTGCGAAAAACTCTACATAGCAAAAACTAAAATGGGACTGTCGTTTCTTCATTTTCACGATTTTCGACAGCCCCACAATTTTTGCGGTTAATATTCAGGAGATTCGAAGATTATCAAAAAATCCGAAAATCCTGATTTTGTATTTATTTGCTTGCTTCTTCGACGGCAACCGCACATGCAACGGTAGCACCGACCATCGGGTTGTTACCCATACCGATAAGTCCCATCATTTCGACGTGAGCGGGAACGGAGGACGAGCCTGCGAACTGCGCATCGGAGTGCATACGACCCATGGTATCCGTCATGCCGTAGCTGGAAGGACCTGCTGCCATGTTATCGGGGTGAAGAGTTCTGCCTGTGCCGCCGCCCGACGCAACAGAGAAATATTTAACACTGTTTTCGTTGCACCACTTCTTGTAAGTGCCTGCAACAGGATGCTGGAAACGGGTGGGGTTGGTGGAGTTGCCGGTGATGGAAACGCCGACCTTTTCGAGTTTCATTATGGCAACGCCCTCGGGAACGTTGTCCGCACCGTAGCACTTAACATCTGCGCGGGGACCCTTTGAGTAGGGTTTTTCGTAGACGACCTTGACTTCTTCCGCGTAGGGATCGAATTCCGTTTCAACGAAAGTAAAGCCGTTAATACGGGAAATTATCATAGCCGCGTCTTTGCCGAGACCGTTAAGGATAACGCGGAGGGGGTTGTTTCTTACCTTGTTGGCGTTGAGCGCGATTTTGATTGCGCCTTCTGCGGCTGCAAAGGATTCATGACCGGCAAGGAAGCAGAAGCACTCCGTGGAATCGGAGAGAAGCATTGCGCCGAGGTTGCCGTGACCAAGACCGACTTTGCGGTTTTCGGCGACGGAACCGGGAATGCAGAAAGCCTGAAGACCGATACCGATAGCGGCAGCTGCATCGGCGGCTTTTGTGCAGCCTTTTTTAATTGCGATAGCGCAGCCGACGGTATATGCCCACTTCGCATTTTCAAAGCAGATAGGCTGTGTTTCCTGAACGATGGTGTAGGGATCTATGCCCTTTTCGTCGCAGATAGCCTTGCACTCGTCAATCGAGGAGATACCGTATTCTTTAAGTACGCCGAGGATTTTAGCCTCGCGTCTCTCATAACCTTCAAATTGAGCCATTTTTCGTTACCTCCTTATTATTCCTTGCGGGGGTCAATGTACTTGACCGCGCCGTCTTCGGGATTAAATCTGCCGTAGTGACCGATTGACTTGTTGTAAGCCGTTGTGGGATCGTCGCCTTTTTTGATAAAATCTGTCATCTTGCCGAGAGAAACAAACTCATAGCCGATAACCTGATTGTCCTCATCAAGAGCCATTCTTGTGCAGTAACCCTCAGTCATTTCAAGATAGCGAACGCCCTTTTCTCTCGTGCCGTACATTGTGCCGACCATGGAGCGTGCACCTTTGCCGAGATCTTCCATGCCTGCGCCGATGACAAGACCGTCCTCCGAGAAAGCTGACTGGCTTCTGCCGTAAACTATCTGGAGAAACAACTCTCTTGCTGCGGTGTTGATGGCGTCACAGACAAGGTCGGTGTTGAGCATTTCAAGCACAGTCTTGCCGGGAAGAATTTCAGCCGCCATAGCTGCCGAATGCGTCATTCCTGAACAACCGACCGTTTCGACGAGAGCCTCTTCGATAATACCGTTTTTAATGTTGAGCGAGAGCTTGCATGCGCCTTGCTGCGGAGCGCACCAGCCCACGCCGTGAGTGTAGCCGGAAATATCCTTTATCTCCTTTGCCTCTATCCATTTGCCCTCTTCGGGAATGGGCGCAGGACCGTGCTTCGGACCTTTTGCGACTACGCACATGTTTTCTACTTCGCGTGAATAGTTCATTGGAAAAACTCCTTTCGAAATATACGGATAACTTTTTTTTGACCGACACCATTATACATGTTAGTTCGTCCTTTTTCAAGTGAAAATTTAACTAAATCGGAACGGCTTGCGCAAAGCGGTTCACGGTGCAGACTTTTCAGAAAAAAGTTTCGACAACTCTTGTGAACCGTATGCCAATTTCGAAAAGGTTGCCTGTCCATTAAACGAGTGCCGACCTCTTCCCGATTTTAAGAAAATACTCTGCAGTTATTATAATCGCGGAGTGCTTTTAACTGCTTAAGTATTGTTTGAGTTGAGCCGGTCTTTGCTGTCATCAAGTCCGACGGCGGCGCGAAGGTTTTTTTTCTCGGTAGCTTGACTGCTATGCTGTCATCCAAGAAAAGTCCCATACCGATAATTGTGATAGGGCGGTTTTCTTTGTTTTTGCCGTACTGTTTATCACGAATACAACGCGGGGGCGTTTTTTTTGATTCATATAATTAGTAACATACCGAAATTGCGAACATACTAACATAAGTGTCAGTGACAGACGTGTAGAAATCCGTATAATTATAACTGTAGAGTGTTGTTTTTGTGCATTGCGAAAAAGAAAAGAGTATGCAGGGAGGAAATCAAGATGAGAAGGGTCCTTTTGTTGTTCTTTACGGGGGTGCTTTTCGCCTGCTTTTTGAGCGGATGTACATTGCCGTCCGACGGACACAAGGAAGTTAGCGACGGCGTTTCTTCTGTTTCTGTTGCGGAAACGAGAGATGGGGCAACGGACGGTACGATTGCGGATAACAAAGAGGCGAACAGCACGGCAACGAATGACAGTACGACAGCGAATACGACAGCCGACGGTACAACGGTAAGCACGTCAACGGACAAAACGGAGATTCTCAGCGCGTCAACAGCTGCCGCGGAAACGGATGTTGTGACAAATGCAAGTACGGTGACGGACAATATGGAAACAACAAACTCCGATTTAAATGATTTGCGGAAGACGATTGCCCAAAACGGCGGTGCAGTCGGAGTCGCTTTTGTAGGTTATGTGAAGAACGAAAGCACGGAGATGAATCTGCGCACTTATCTTACGGACAGCGAAATCGGAAAAACATATTCGTTTCTCACGGATGCACCGCTTTTTATGACCGAGGGACAGGAATTGTACGCGATTGTTCCCGTAAATGACAAAGGAAAAATAACGGTGTACGCATCCGAATTGACCGACAATGGCGAATATTCGGACAATAAAAACAATCCGCTTTATGCGGGGGAACCCGGACAGGTGATTTTGCTTCGATGCAATCTCAGTGAAATATATTGCAATGTGCTTGTTACTGCCACAGACGGCGGCGGAGCTGTTGAATTTCGTCCTGCTGTTTCTTTGCGCGACGGACATTTGCAGGAGTGCACGGGCGTATACGATTTTTCGGTTTATTCCGATGATGAGGGATTGCAGGATGATGTGATGAATGCCTACGGACTTCTTTTGGAAACCGATGAGGTGAAATACCGCATTGACAGTGGGATGACCTTGCAATATACCGGTCAGACCCAGGTTATAGACGGACGGACGTGCTATGTGTACGCGCTGGGTACCGATCACGATGATCAATTTGTCCGGGAGTTTTTCTATGGCGTGTGCGGCGATTTTATCTATGCCTATGACGCCGTGGGCGATACATGGAATCGGCTCGGTGCAGGATAAGGGGGCGATGTATATGCGCAGACCGAAACGAAGCGGCGGTTTTTTTATCTGTCTTGTTTTTAGTTTACTGATGAATATAGAGGGATTGATTCCTGCAGCCGTTTTGCTGGTTTTGCATTTTTTGCTTGAATTGTCGATATGGTGGTCAGTTGCAGCAGCTGCCGCATGGCTTTTGTATCTGATTTTGTGGACAGCTTTTATCGGCTGGGTCGGCAGATGCGGTTCGGAAAAAGAACCGCCGAAAGAAAATAAAAACCCGTATTCCGTCGGGAATACGACATACAAATCGTGATTTTTCGATTCCAATCGGAAAACTGATATACAAACAAATAATCATTTTTGAAAATACGGAAGGAGTAAGTACTATGGGACTTATTAAAGCAGGTATCGGCGCACTCGGAGGCACCCTTGCCGATCAATGGAAGGAATTTTTCTACTGTGAATCGATTCCGAAAGAGGTGCTTGTTACAAAGGGACAAAAGCGTGTCAGCGGACGTTCCTCCAACACGAGAGCAAGCGACAATATCATTTCCAACGGTTCAGGCATCGCGGTTGCGGACGGACAGTGTATGATCATTGTCGAACAGGGCAAGGTCGTAGAAGTCTGCGCCGAACCCGGTGAATTTACATACAACTCGTCAACCGAGCCGTCCATTTTTGCCGGCAGCCTCGGTGAGAGCATCAAACAGACATTCAAGACTATCGGAAAGCGTTTTGCCTACGGCGGCGATACCGGTAAAGATCAGCGAATCTACTATTTTAACACAAAGGAACTTATTGATAATAAATTCGGTACGCCGAATCCTATTCCGTTCCGTGTAGTGGATTCAAAAATCGGGTTGGACATAGATGTGTCGGTGCGCTGCTCCGGCGTGTATTCGTACAAGATTGCAGACCCGCTGTTATTCTATACAAATGTCTGCGGCAATGTTGAAGAGGAGTATTCCCGAGAGGAATTGGACGGTCAGTTGAAGACAGAGTTTGTCAGCGCTTTGCAGCCGGCATTCGGCAGACTTTCAGATTTGGAAATGCGTCCCAATCAGATTGTTACGCACAACACCGAGCTTGAAGAAGCCATGAATACCGCGCTCTCGGAAAAATGGGGGGCAATCAGAGGACTTAAGGTTGTCAGCATCGCGCTCGGTTCTGTCACTCTGCCCGAAGAAGACGCCGAAATGATTAAACAGGCGCAGCGTGCGGCTGTTATGCGCGATCCTACCATGGCGGCAGCGACTCTTGTCGGTGCTCAGGCGGACGCTATGAAAGCGGCGGCATCAAACGAAGCGGGAGCTATGACCGGATTTATGGGTATGGGTATGGCAATGAACGCCGGCGGCGGAATGAATGCGCAGAATCTGTTCGCTATGGGACAGCAGCAGGCACAGCAGCAGACGCAGCAGCAGACGCAGCAGCAGAACGCACCTGCGGCGGGCGGATGGAAATGCGCTTGCGGAGCAACGGCAACAGGCAAGTTCTGTCCCGAATGCGGCGCGAAAAAGCCGGAACCCGCACAGACGGGAGCATGGAAATGCAAGTGCGGAGCAACGGCAACCGGTAAATTCTGTCCCGAATGCGGTTCTCCGAAACCTGCGGACGCCGATGGCTGGCAGTGTTCCTGCGGCACAGTTAACAAGGGCAAATTCTGCCAGAGCTGCGGAGCGAAAAAACCCGAAGGCGCACCGCTTTACCGCTGTGATAAGTGCGGGTGGGAACCGGAAGACCCCGCGAATCCGCCGAAATTCTGCCCCGAATGCGGCGATCTTTTTGATGAAAACGACAAGCATTGATTTTACATATCTTCGGTAAATTCTTTTTAGCACAGTACATTCACTCAATCGCGATTTTAACACAAAATTTAATGCTGCGCTGCGGTATCGGGGTTCTGCTTTTGAATTTTTGTCATGCGGCGCAGCGGAAAGGCAGGATTTTGATTATGAAAAACATTAAGATTTTATCCGTTGTTCTCGCTTTGATTACCATGACGGGTTTTGCTGCCTGCGGCGGCAACGACGGCGATAAGACCGATAACGGTACGTCGAAAGCATCCTCCGCGATTGACACTGCGGATAATGCAACTGCAGCAACTGTTGATACGACAGCAAAGACATCGACGGATACAACAGTCAAGACGTCGGACGATACAACGGCGGCAGAGGAAACGAAGGCAGAGGAAACAAAGGCGGAGGAAACGACGGCTGAAAAAGATCCCGACAAATATACGGCTAAGGGCAAGAATATCACCATAACCGTCCCGAAAGCCGAAGGCTTCTTCGATTTCCCGAACGCCGAATTCAAATACTCCGTTATTGAAAGTGCCGCTTCAGATACCTTTACGCTGGAAATCACTGCCGAGGGCATGAAAAGCGTGAATGAGTTTTCCGTTCAAGAATCGGTCGGAAGAAAAGGTGAAACGCTTGAGGAGCGTATGGAATACCGCAACTCGCTTCAAAAGGACGAATCGACAAAATACACCATGTGCGAAATAGCCGGATACAGGGGAATTTTGCAGGTGAAAACAAACGAGAGTTTAAAAACCATAAAACACGATTACTACATTGAAGTCCCCGTGGATGGTGAGAATTACTTTATAAACTATTACGTAAGTCAGCGGTTCAATACCGATACCGACGAAATGCACAACTTGGAGGAAACTTTCCTTAAAAACATTACTGTAACGAAGAACTGATATGAGCGATGATATGGCAAAAAAAGACAGCATTAAAAACAAGGCGTACGAAGTTGTTGCGCTGTTGCTGTCTGTTGCGCTGTTTGCGGGCGGTATATACGGCGTTGTTTCAAGCAGAGTATCTGCGCAGGAGTATAAAAAATCGACCGATATCCGCAAAGTTACGGCAGTCGTTACATACGCAAAAGACATCGGCGACGACGATGATTATGAGGATTGCAGATATTGGACAAAGTTGTCCTTCAGCGTTGACGGCAGCGAGTATAAGGGAACAAAAACTTTCTACCGCACAGTATGTGAGGGAGATGATGTAACGGTTGAGGTGTACCGTACGAGCAGCGGACGGTATAAGCTGACTCCCGATGGGAATCCTATATATTTCCTTTTTTCCTGCATAGCGATTCCGGTCGGAGGCTTTATTGCCGTTGCGATGTTCTCTGCTGTTTTTTTCAAAAATCCCGATAAAAAAGCGAAAAAAGACAAAACCCGTCGAAGCGGCAAATAAATAAAGATATGATTCCCGCCAGTCAAACCGATACGGGTCAAGGGAGGTGCTTTGATGAGCATGTCGGATGCCTTTTGGATAGCGGCGGCGGTTACAATAATCATTGCATATTTTATCGGTGAAAAGCTGCTGGATTTCGATTTGTCGGGGATTTTGCCGCAAAATCTCAAACCGGCAAAACTCAAAAGACTGCGTGCCAAGCGAGAAACTCCGCTGCAAGGCATGGGACTTCACGGCGATATTAGAGAAGAAGCTGAAAAAATTTTACTTCCTCTTGCGAAAGCGGACAAGAGTCTTCTGCCCGCACGGATGGATATGACTTTTCGGAGAGAATTTGAGCGTCAGCTCGACAGTCTTAAAAGTCGAAATCTCTGTCGTGAAATAAGGCTTACGGATGTCGTTTCGATACCGAAGAACGATTTTGTAAAGCGAAGCGACGACGGCAGGGAATGGCGTGAGGCGGTGCTGCGTTGTAGTACACTCGAACGGTTCGTTTCGTTATCGGACGGCAGACCCTTGTATGAAAAATACCGCAGGAATGCCTATATGCGAATGCTTCAGTCAAGGCATATTCGAAACTCCGATCGCGGCGAAAAGAAGAAAAAATATTACGATGACCGCGTAACGGTGTCATGTCCGTCGTGCGGTGCCCGGGTTGAGCTTGAAAGTCAGCAGACGGTTTGCCCTTATTGCGGCGGCGTGCTTCGAAGTGATTTTTACGATTGGCAGACCGAGATATTTGAAATATACGAGGATATAGGCACGAATAAACGGAGAGCGATGCAATTGGCTGCTTCGTCGATGATATTGTTTTTATGCATATTCCTGTGTCTTTGGCTTATCAAAGATACGGAAATTTCTCTGACGGCAGGTGTCGGCGCGGCGGTTCTTGTTCTGGCTGCGATTTTCGTTTTGTCGCGGCGAAAAAAGAACGAACAGCAAACCCTTGCGGACAGCATCGTACGATATTCCGAGAACTACCTGCGCTCGTGTATTAACGATGCATTATATGAGAAGTCGGATAACACCGACCTCTTGTCCCACGATGTAGGTACGGTTATCCTGAAAAAAGTCGTCAACACGGAGAGCACGACGGAAATAACGGTTCTTATCTGCATAAACGAAACTTACCTGCCTAAAAATAAAAAACCGTATTCAAGGAAAATCAAAAAAACGCTTACACTTCAAAGGGCAAGGTATCCCGAGAGAAGAAAAGCCGACGGTGAGCTTTTCGCGGAGAAGGACTGTCCTTCTTGCGGTGCGAATTTCACACCAGACGCGCATGGCTGTTGTTCATTCTGCGGTTACGGACTGAGGTTTAACAATGCAAAATGGGTTATAAAAACAAATTAAGTTGATAGGTGACATGGGGTTAATTCCCGTTAGTTTGAGTGGAGGTGTTTTTGTGAAGAACAAAAAACAGAAGGCAGAACGTAAAAACACAATTTTGTTTCTTGTCATTGACATTGTTGCTGTGCTTGCGGGACTTTACGGTGTTTTTGTAAGTCTGACGGGCGGAATGGGATACATAAATTCACCCGATAAACGGTTTGTTGATGCCGAGGTCGTGAATGTGCGGCATACCTACGAAAAAGATGATGACGGCAGCATCACGGGCGAAAAATGGAAAGCAACGCTCAGATACACCGTCGGTGGTGAAACCTATACGACAAAGAGAACGTATTCCGTCGAAACATACAGAGGCGAAACCGTTTCGATTGAGGTGTATAAAACACCGTCCGGTAAATACAAGGAATCGAAACCGAATACGTTGGCGGTAATCCTTTCCGTGTCGATTTTGATTATCGGAGTGACAGGCTTGATTGAAGAGAACAAGGAAAGGCAAAAGAAAAAAGAACAACAGGCAAAGGCAAAAATTAAAAAGGACATTAAAAAGTCCGAAAAAATAGAAGGAGGGTCTCAGGATGGGACTGTTTGACAAAAAATTCTG
>CAVKLD010000074.1:0-9127 GCA_963657065.1 bacterium | reverse complement strand
GACTGCACCTCAAAAAACGAAAATTGCTCGAAAATTAACAGCTGTCGGGTGCAAAACAGTTTTGCCTGAGCCGATTTATATCGGGCAAGGCAAAGCCCGAAGCGAATACTTGACGTATTTGCGAGGGTTTTAACGCAGCATGGACGGAAATCAGCCTGTCAAAACCGACACGGGTTCAACTCCCGTCAGCTTAAGCTGACGGGAGTTGAACCCATGCCGCCCGTCGGCTTAAGCTGTTGAACGACGATTCCGCTTTTTTGCGGTTCGGACTTTTTTTCATCCCATTCTATTCGGCAACGGTTTTTTCGATAAAATCCTTAAGTTCCGATATCCCCTCACCGGTTGACGCGGAGCACTCGATAACGCACGCCGCGTTTTTAAGGCGTTCATCGGCGGCGAATCTGCGCCGGGCTTCTTCGCGTTCGGTTTTTTTGAGTTTATCGCACTTTGTAAGCACGCACGCAAACCGGTATCCGGCATCGGTCAGAAAACCGAGCATCGTACCGTCGTCGGCGGTAGGCGGGTGACGCATGTCAAGCAGTTGTATAACAAGCCTTACATCTCTGCCGCCGGCAAAATAGCCTTCCATGAGTTCGCTCCACCGCTCTATTTCGGATGCCGAACGTTTCGCGTAGCCGTAACCGGGCAAATCGGCAAAACGGATGCCGTCAAGAGTGAAAAAATTTATTGTGGTCGTTTTACCGGGAACGGAACTGACACGCGCAAGATTTTTCCGGTTGAAGAGTTTGTTTATAAGTGACGATTTTCCGACGTTCGACTTGCCCGCAAACACTATTTCGGGCATATCGGACACGGGCAGTTGGGAAGAGCGTCCGAACGACGCTTCAAATTTAACATTGTTTATGTTCATCGCGTTTACCTCAGATGAGCACCGAATTTATCACTTCGTCGGCGTGGAAAACGGGCACAAAATTAACTTTTTTCTTCACCGCCTCGTCGATATCCGCAAGGTCGGGTTCGTTTGCACGCGGAATATAAACGGTTTTGATTCCCTCGCGGTAAGCCGCCATACTCTTTTCGCGCAGACCGCCTATCGGCAGCACTCTGCCGCGCAGCGTAATTTCACCCGTCATGGCGACGTCGCTCCTGACTTTCCTGCCAGTAAGAGCCGACACAAGAGCCGTCGTAACGGTAATACCCGCACTCGGACCGTCTTTCGGTACTGCACCCTCGGGGAAATGAATGTGAATATCCTTATTCTTGTAAAAGTTCGCGTCTATGCCGTAAACATCCGCACGGCTTCTTATAAAGCTGACTGCGGCGCGTGCGGACTCT
The DNA here is from genome assembly GCA_963657065.1 of bacterium. Classification (GTDB taxonomy): domain Bacteria; phylum Bacillota; class Clostridia; order Oscillospirales; family Acutalibacteraceae; genus RUG806. The sequence goes on along the minus strand of CAVKLD010000074.1, from coordinate 7,831 downwards.
TTCATGACGTCGCCGAGCGAACCCGTAAGCTCCGTCTTTCCCGCTCCGTCAAGCACCGCGACTTCAACTTCAAGCATTGCACCGCCCACGGAAGTCCATGCAAGGCCGTTGACAAGTCCGACGCTGTCCTCACGCTTCATGTCGTCGGGGCGGTATTTCACCGTGCCGAGAACATCCGTAACGTTTTCGGGATTGACCGTGAGTTTTTCAGTGTCGCCTTCGGCAAGCCGCACCGTTTCACGGCGGCAGACAGCCGCTATTTTGCGCTCAAGCACACGGACTCCCGCCTCACGCGTGTAGCCGTCGATAATCGTTTTCATCGCCTTGTCCGTTATCGCAAGCTGCTCTTTCGTTATACCGTGCGCCTTCATCTGCTTCGGTAGAAGATGACGCTTTGCGATATGCATCTTTTCTTCAAACGTATAACCGGGAATGTCGATTATTTCCATTCTGTCGCGAAGTGCGCTCGGAATTGCAAATTTATTGTTAGCCGTTGTGATAAACAGCACGCGGCTCAAATCGACGGGCATATCTATATAATGATCCCTAAACGAGAAATTCTGCTCCGCGTCAAGCACCTCCAAAAGAGCCGCCGCGGGGTCGCCCCTCCTGTCCGAACCGAGTTTGTCGACTTCGTCAAGCAATATGAGCGGATTTTGACTTTTTGACTCAATAAGAGCATTGATTACGCGTCCCGGCATTGCACCCACGTATGTACGTCTGTGACCTCTTATTTCGCTTTCGTCCCTGACGCCGCCGAGTGAAATACGAACGTAATTTCTGCCCGTGGCATTGGCGACGGAACGCGCTATTGAAGTTTTTCCTACGCCGGGAGGGCCGGCAAGGCAGATTATCTGCCCCTTGATATCGGGCGACACAATATGCGCCGCTATCATTTCGACTATTCGTTTTTTGACTTCTTTAAGTCCGTAATGGTCCCTTTCAAGGACTTTTTCCGCGGCACGGATGTTCTTTTTTTCTTTTGTGAACTTTCCGACGGGAATTTCAAGACATTTTTCGATATACGAATATATTACGGCGGCATCGGGCGTCGACGGCGAAAGACGTCTGTATTTGTCAAGCTCCTTAAAGAGTTTTTTCTTTTCCTCATCGCCCCAGCCGGATGCAGCGATATCAGCCGCCAGCTTGGCGGAATCGTCCTCACCTTCGCCAAGCTCCTCGTTTATCAGTTTTATTTCCTCGCGAAGGAAATACTCACGCTGATTCGCGTCGAGTCGATTTTGCACCTTGTACTCAAGCTCGTTTTCGATATGAGCTATCTTTGTTTCACGCAAAAGCAGCGCACACAGATGCGACGCGCGAAGGTACACGTTGGATTCGCACAGTATCGCAGCCTTCATGTCAACCGGAAGCATCACGTTCGCAACAATAAAATCGGCAAGCTCCCCGGGCTCGCTAATCATAACGACGTGTTCGCGGACATCGGCCGGAATATTTCCGACTTCTTCGCTGTAATGCTGAAAGAAGTTGCGGAGAGCCGTAATGACGGCTTCGGTGTAAGCAGCCGGTTCTGTCACGTCCGGCGGCATGTCAAAAACATCCTCATTGATTGTCACCGCCGCCTCGTAATACGGAGAAGTGCGCGTTAACTCGTTGAGCGATGCCCGCTTCAAACCGTCGACGACGACACGGAGAATATCCCCGTCTTCGCCGGCGCGAAACGTCTGCCGAACAACGCCGAGAACACCGACCGGATAGAGGTCCTCCGGCGTCGGTTCTTCCACCCTCACGTCACGCTGCGCGACGAAGAAAACTTTTCCGCCGCTTTCGACAGCCTTTTTTACGGCGTTCACCGATTTTTCTCTCCCTACGTCAAAATGCAGCGTCATGCCGGGAAATAACATAAGACCGCGCAACGCCACCAACGGCGCAGTGGTAATTTTTGTTTCCATATCTATCAACTACTCATCATTATTTTGTTTGTTTGCTCGGTCAGTCCGCCGCGCCGCCGCCGGACACGGTAACGTTGCCGAACGCGACATACGGCAGCACGCACGAGCCGTCCGAAACCGTGTCCGCGCTTATCGCTTCGATATGCATAAGCATGTCGGCGAAATTTCCGCTTATCATCGTTTCGGTCAGCGCATCGGTCAATTTGCCGTTTTCTATCAGAAAACTGTTTTTGGCGACGCCCGAAAAATCGCCGTTGTTTGCGGGTACGCCGCCCGAAAAGCGGCATACGAGAATGCCCTTGTCTATTTTTTTGAGCATTTCGGAGAATTTTTCTTTGCCCGGCGCGACTTCTATACATCCCGACGAGCTTTTTGCACGCGGCAGTCCCGTTTTTCTCGCGCCGTACTCCGACAGACAGAAGCTCTCAAGCACTCCGTTTTTGATGATGTCGAAGTTCTCCGAACGGTAGCCGTCCGCAGTCACTCTCTCGGCGCAAACCATCCTATCGTCAAGCGGAATGACGGAGAGCGTAAAGCAGTCGTTTGCGACGGGCTGCCCGAGCTTGTCTTTCCACGGCGAAATGCCCTCGATAAGCGCGTAATCACCCGCAAACGAGTCCTCGATTATCGAGATAAAATCCGACAGGCACAGTGGAGAAAAAACCGCAGTTCCGCAGAATTTACCGTCGAACGGAGCAGCGTCAAGTTCCTTTACGGCGCGTTCGAACATCGTGCGCGGGATACCCGTGTTCATGATATCGGTGTTCGGGTCGAGAAAATCAATATCAAAACTGTTAAACGAAGTTGCGCGTTCGCCTTCATGCGCGGAATACATCACATTGACGGAATAATTGCCGTCCTCCTCGGTGAAAAGCACGCCGTTCGAATTTGCGGTAACGCACTTGCCGTGACCGTAGTTACCTATAAGTTGTTCTACCATGATTTGCGGAAATTCGCGCTTTACGTCATCCGTAAAACGGCTCAGCGAATCAAAAAACGCGCTTTTGTCGGGAGTGAGCGCTCCCGAAACGAAATCGAGGTTCGTTTCTTTCTCGGCGACCGTCACCGCGTCGTCGGGCACGCCTGCGGACGCGGACTCCATGCACTCACGCACGGCTTCATCAATGCTTTCTTTGTCAAGGCGGTTTACCGATGCCGTACCTTTTTTGCCGTCCTTTATCGCCTTGACGGCGATGCCGGAGGAAAACATACTGCGTATAAGCGAAAATTCGCCCGCATCAACGTTAAACTCCTCGCTGTCGCCGCTTGAAACGCTTACCTGCGCCTTGTCCGCGCCGGCTGCGAGCAGAGCAGAAACGGCATATTCCGCCGCTTTTTTCAATTTTTCCATGACAAACGCCTCCTCATCTTCCGCCTATGTTTACCTTGCAGCGAATTGCGGGTCCGCCCATCGAAACGGGCATCGGCTGCTTTTTGCCGCAGTATCCGGCGAAATCCCATTCGACGGAATCGGACATCATATCAACCGTCTTGAGCATGTTAAACGCAACGCCCGAAATAGTGGTGTCGCGCAGCGCCCTGCCGAGTTTGCCGTTTTTTATCTCGTATCCCATGGTTATGCCGAACATAAATTCACCGGTTGTATCCGCCTGTCCGTTTTGCGTGCGGGTAAGGTAGTAGCCGTTGTCTATCGACGCAATCATGTCCGAAAGTTTATCCTTACCGGGATGAATGCACGTGTTGCGCATTCTTATAAGCGGCTCGTCCGAATAGGCGAACGCACGCGCATTGCCGGCAGGGGGCATGCCGAACATTTTTGCGCTCATCAGATTGTTCATGTAGCCGGTAAGAACACCGTCTTTTATGATTGTCACGTCGCGGGCTTCAACGCCCTCGTCATCGGCATACACGGGCAGCGGCGCTTTTTCGCCAAATGCGGTGTGCGCAAAATCGGTGAGATTCACAAGCGGCGAGGCGACCGTATTGTTGAGGTTTGTAAGGGCAACGCTGCCGGCGGCAACCAAATCCGCCTCGACCGTATGCCCGACAGCTTCGTGCGCGACCATGCCGCAAACGGACGAATCTATAATGCATGTGCACTCTCCCGCGTCGGCGTACACGCCCTCGCGTTTTTTCATAAGCTCGTTATAGAGCAAATCTATCTGCGGATAAAACTCCGACGGGTCATGATAATACGCTTCAAAACCGCCCGCGCCGCCGCCGAGAACATCGAACAATTCGACCGTTGAACCGTCCGGCGTATCGGACGACATCGCGACGATTACATAGGTTCTCGGAAACAGCTGGTGCGTAAAACCGCCCTCCGACGTGTAAAGCGTTTTTTCGATGCACGAAGCACGAACCGAAACGCTGCGGGACGCCAGTTTCGGATATTTTTCACCGATGTACGCATCCGTCGCCGTCGCAAAAGCAATCAGCGTTTTCTGGTCAACGTCGCTGAATTTCTCCTCCGTTTCATAAGTAAAACATGCGGCGCTGCCAAGTTCGCCGAAGTGTTTCGGCTTTTTCGAACCGAGCAGCTCCGCATTTTCACTCGCTGACTTCAAAAGCCTTTCTGCGGATTCGCGGTGAATGCCGCTCTCCGACGCAAAACCCCACACGCCGTCATTGTACACCCGTGCACACGCGCCGGACGAAACGCTCGAAACGTTTGAAACAAGATCGCCGCTCAGCACAGATGCATTCCGCATCCGCGACGTTTGTATTCTCAGCTCCGCGTGGCTTTTTGTCCCGCAAAGCAACTGTTTAAATTCATCAGACATTACTCTTCGCCTCCGTAAGTCAGTAATATAGCACACCCGACAATAAATTTCAAGTAAGTACACCCAAATATAATGTTTATTACAATAAAAAATTTTTTTGTTGACAATTACATGCGGCGGGAGTAATATAGCATTAAATTACCGAATCGGAGGGTTAAACATGAAAAACGCAAAAAAGTTTTTATCTGCTCTTCTTGCGGCACTGCTTCTGATTACAACCGCGCCGCTTGCCTGTTTTGTTGCGTTTGCGGAGGAACAAAACGGCTTCACTTACAAAATCACCGACGGCGAAGCGACCGTAACGGGATATGATGAAGCGATCGTCACAGGTGACGTTATCATCCCCGACACGCTGGGCGGCTGCCCCGTGACCGCGCTCGACAGCATGCTTTTTATGCTCGACGATAAAATCACGTCGGTCGACATTCCGAACAGCGTCACAACGATAGGCAAATCAGCTTTCTATTGCTGCATGAATCTTGTTTCGATAAGTCTGCCCGACGGACTTACGGAGCTGAGCGAATACTGCATTGCCGAATGCGAAAATCTGGCGGAAATTCAGCTGCCGGACACTCTCGTTAAACTCGGAGAAATGGCTCTCAACGGCTGCAAATCTCTCAAAAAAATATCACTGCCCGCATCCGTTACCGAACTGGGCGACGGCTCGCTCGGCGGAACGGGAATAACGGGCTTCGTTGTCCCCGACACCGTGACGGAAATTTCCGCACGTCTTTTCGCCGGCTGCAAGAGCCTTGAATCGGTCACCATCCCGAACACGGTAAAATCAATCGGCGAATACGCTTTTTACAACTGCGAAAGTCTCAAGTCGATCATCATTCCGTCAAGCGTGATGACAATCCAGGATAACGCTTTCCTTCGCAGCGGAATAGAAGAAATTGACATCCCGTCAAGCGTCACCTACCTCGGTCAATGCGCTTTTGAGTTTTGCAGCAGCCTTAACAAGGTAACCGTCCGCAATCCCGAATGCGTAATGAACAGCACAAGCCACTTGTTTTACAACAAAGACAGGCGCGTGGCTCTTTACGGCATTGAAGGCTCCACTTTGCAGGCACATGCCGGCACATACTACTATTATGTAACGTTTACGGCGATACCCGCCGACAGCCACGAGCACAATTTTGTCGTTTCGGAAGAAACGCCTGCCGACTGCGTCACCGACGGCGAACGCACATATGTCTGCACGGGTGAAGACTGTACGGAAACCTACACGGTGACACTTCCCTCGACGGGTCACTTCGTCACAAAGCTCTCGCCCAAGGCGGCAACCTGCACCGAGGACGGACGCACATACGGCTGCTCCTGCATCTATTGCGGCTATAAGGTGGAACAGACTGTCATTCCCGCAACGGGTCACTCCGACACCGACGGCGACGAAAAATGCGACGTGTGCGGCGCAAATATGAAAGAAGAGGAAACGACGGAAGGCGCAACCGAAAGCACCACTGACAGTGCGGTTGTCGACCCGACGGATGACGAAACCGGCGACGGCTGCATTTGCCACAAGGGCAGCTTCGTTTCAAAAATCGTCAGATTCTTCTATTCGCTCCTTACCAAAATATCAAAGCTCTTTTCGGGAAAAGCCGTAACCTGCTGCGATGATATGGAATTTCTGTTCTGATAACTCGGCATGCGGCAAATTCGACGCGACGAACCCGACGCGGTGCAGCGGCTGAATCCGACGCGGCAAACCCGACGCGGTGCGGCGTTAAATTTCAAAATCAAAGCCGTAATTCACGGAAAACAATCGTGAATTGCGGCGTTTTCGGTTAAGCTGACGGGAGTTAATCCCCGCCGCCCGTCAGCTTAAGCTGACGGGAGTCGAACCCATGCCGCCCGTCAGTTTAATTCGACTCCAGTCAGCTCAACTTCTAAATTTCAACGGAGGTGTTTTTATGCAATACACATCAACAAGAAACAATTCTCTCAATGTTTCATCATCTTTTGCAATAGCATCCGGCATTTCCGCAGAGGGCGGACTTTTCGTCCCCACGGAGATACCGCATATATCGGACGGCTTCATCGATTCTCTTGTTCCGATGACGTACATAGAACGCGCAAATGCGGTGCTTTCGCTCTTTCTGACGGATTACACCGGTGAAGAACTCAAAAAATACACGCTCGGCGCATACGGCAGCGGTTTTTCGTCCGCCGACGTTGCACCCACCGTACCGCTCGGCGACGGACTTAACATTCTCGAACTTTGGCACGGACCGACATGCGCTTTCAAAGATATGGCACTGCAGCTGCTCCCATATCTGCTCACGGGTGCATCAAAAAGAGTATCCGACGGCAGAGAAACGGTAATCCTCGTCGCGACGTCCGGCGACACCGGAAAAGCCGCGCTTGAAGGCTTCAGGGACGTGCCCGGCACGCGCATTCTCGTCTTTTATCCCGAAGACGGCGTAAGTCCCATGCAAAAGCTGCAAATGACCACGCAGGCGGGCGGCAACGTCGGAGTAAGCGCAATATACGGCAACTTCGACGATGCGCAGACGGGAGTAAAGCGTATCTTCACGGACGAAAAGGTCAAAGCCGAACTTGCGGCGCACAACATGGCGTTTTCATCCGCAAACTCAATTAACTGGGGACGCCTTGTTCCGCAAATCGTCTACTACTTCTCGTCGTACGCCGACATGATAAAACTGAACAAAATAAAGAACGGCGAAAAAGTCAATTTCACCGTTCCCACGGGCAACTTCGGCAACATTCTTGCCGCTTATTACGCACGTGAAATGGGTCTGCCCGTAAGCAAACTCGTTTGCGCATCAAACGCAAACAACGTTCTCACCGAATTTCTGACGACGGGACACTACGACCGCAACCGTCCGTTCTTCACGACGGTTTCACCGTCAATGGACATTCTCATTTCGAGCAATCTCGAACGTCTTCTCTATCACCTTTCGGGAAACGACAGCGAAAAAATCAGAGAACTCTACAAGTCGCTTGCCGACACGGGCGAGTTTACCGTTGACGGCGAAATTCTCGACAAAATCAAAGATATTTTCGCCGCGGGTTCATGCGACGACACCGCAACGAAAGCAACCGTAGCGCACGTATTCGAAAACGATCGCTACCTTTGCGACACTCACACCGCAGTGGCGGTCAACGTATACGAAAAATACGCTGCCGACACCGGCGACGCAACGCCGAACG
>CAVKLD010000073.1:0-9403 GCA_963657065.1 bacterium | reverse complement strand
TATCAACGGGTTTGGGGTTCTTTTAGGTTTGTCAACTGTCAAAGTCGGGATTTTAGCATATGGAACTGAGAAAATAAAGAAAAATTTTCTGCACTTCTAATATATGTGCACTAACAGCTCACACTACCAAAGACGGAGAGTTTGCCGAACAATCCGCAAGCCACATCGACCAAAGCATTATTGACGAAGAAGAAAAACACGGCGGTTTTTATGAAATATGATGAATTTGGATTAAGCAGCATTGTCAAATTCAACTAAAAATGGGCTGTCGCCTCTTCGTTTTCACGATTTGCGACAGCCCTTTTTGCACGGTCAGTGTTTTCAGTGTTTATGGATTTTCATCTCATGCATTTATCGATGAGGTTTTGTTTTTTGTCCCACAAACGCTGCGTAAGATCTACATAGTAGTTGTGCGGATACTCGAATCTTACGACTTCTTCCCACAGTGTGTCGATTTGCTCCGAGCAGTAGGTTCTTATCGATTTCGTGTCCGGGAAAGAGTATACCATTTCGCCGTTTTCAAATATCGGTACAAGCAGTTTTCTTGCCACAAAATTTTCGGCTGTTTTACGTTTCCATGTGTAATCCGGATCAAAAAGCTCATAGGAATGCATTTTTGAAAGATCTTCGTCTTCAAGCGACAAAACATCGGCAATTGCTTTTCCCGTTTCGCTGTCAAACAATCTCCAAAGCAATTTCGGGCAGGGTGTCGTTATCTTCTGGACATTTTCTGAGAGTTTTATTTTAGGGATGATGACGCCGTTTTTTTCGATGGCGGACAGCTTATACACGCCGCCCATTACGGGATTGGACGCGGATGTTATGAGCCTTTCGCCGACGAGGAAAGAATCAACCCTTGCTCCGTTTTGAAGCATATCTCTTATAATGTATTCGTCAAGAGAATTTGATGCATAAATATTGCAGTCAGGGAAGCCGGCGTTGTTTAATTCACGGCGTATTTTTTTTGAAAGATACGCAAGGTCGCCGCTGTCTATGCGCACGCCTTTCGGACGTTTGCCCATTGGAAGAAGAACATCGTTAAATGCCTTGATTGCGTTCGGAAGCCCCGTGTCCATAGTGTCATATGTGTCTATAAGCAAAATGCAGTCGTCCGAATAAAGCTCTGCAAATTTGCAGAATGCCTCGTATTCGCTGTCAAACATTTGAATCCACGTATGACTCATCGAACCGAACAACGGAATTGAGTATGCCTGTGCCGCACTGACATTGGTTGTCGCACAGCATCCGCCGATGTATGCGCTTCTTGCGCCGTTCAATGCCGCCGTAATGCCGTGAGCGCGACGGGAACCGAATTCTATTATCTCACGCCCTTGCGCGGCTCTGACAATACGGTTCGCCTTTGTGGCGATAAGAGATTGATGATTTACGGATTGCAGTATAATTGTTTCCAAAAGCTGCGCTTGTATAATAGGTCCTCTTACTTTTACAACGGGCTCGTTTGCGAATATAGGTGTTCCCTCCGGTACTGCCCAGATATCGCATTCGAATTTGAAGTCCGACAGGTACGCAAGAAATTCTTCGCTTATCCCTTTCTGTCTCAAAAAATCAATTTCTTCAGCCGAAAAAGACAGGTTTTTAATGTATTCCGAAAATTGTTCTACGCCCGCCATTATACAGAAGCCGCCGAGTTCCGCAGACGGCCTGTAAAACATATCAAACCATGCGGTAGTTTCATCGATTCCGTCCGCCAGAAAACCCGCGGACTGCGCAAGTTCATAAAAGTCAAACAACATGTCACATTTCTGTAATGACGACAGTTCCATTGTGTTCATCTCCGTTAAAAATTATTTTATGGCTATTTTAACATAAAAAACGTTTGCTTGCAATATTTTTTTGGTGTTCATGCATTTTATTTAACAAAAAAATGTTGACAAAAAACAAGTGTGTGTGTTAAAATTTTTGTATAAAACAGGGGTGATGAAAAATGAGATTACGTACACAAGAGCTCGGTTCGAGAAATATTGTCGGGGCGCGTGTCGAAAGTAAGAGAAAAGAACTCGGGATGAAACAAAAGGAGCTGCTTGCGCGGCTTCAAATAAAGGGTATTGAGCTGAACGCTTCAGGACTTTCAAAAATTGAGGGGCAGCTGAGAAGCGTAAGCGACTATGAACTGATCGCTCTCTCCGAGGTGCTCGGCGTTTCCGTTACATGGCTTCTCGGACTCGATGACGAGTAAGTCGCTGAAATTATACTGCTGCCCGGTATTGCCGATTTTGAGATGCAATTTGTAATTGTCTGCTTTTTGCTCGTAATAAAAATCCGACAAAAGTTCAAGAAACAAAAACTGTTCTCAAATTTATGTTGCAATCACTCTTTAAAAGTTATATAATGGTTTTGTTCGTGTTTTTTTTAGTGCGGGCAGAACTATTTTTTTGCGGTGATTGATATGATAAGAGACAAAGTTAAGAAAATTCGTCTTGCAAACGGCTACACGCAGGAGGAGATGGCGATTCTGTGCGGAGTTGACCGCTCAACGTACACTTACTATGAAACGGGCAAATGTGAAATTCCCGTGAAGGCGTTGCTGGTTGCATCGTCGGCGTTTGGTATTTCGGTGGAATGGTTCTTGTCTTCGGATGAAGAGGGAACTGTAAAAGTAAAAAAAGAGCCATCGGATACTTTGCATGCCTGTGATATGTTTCTTCCCGATACTCTTGTTGAAAATTATGAGGATGAGGAACCGATTGAAACCGAAAATAACGATCCGAACCGGCTTACGGGTGAAGAGCGCATAATGCTTGCGCGTTACCGTATAATCAAGGACACGGCGTATAAGGCAGACGTCGACGAGTATATGAAAAAACTTGTGGAAGAAGAATTGAGCAAAATCTGATATGCATAAAAACTGCAGCGTTCTTGCAATTATAGGCGGCGGCGCCGCCGGACTTGCCGCGTCTGTTTTTGCGGCGGAGATTGCCGGAGAAAAAGGCTTAAAGATAAAAATTTGTGTTTTTGAAGCGAATCAGCGCGTCGGGAAAAAGATTCTTGTTACCGGTAACGGAAGATGCAATTTTACGAACGAGGATATGTCATTGATGCATTTTCACGGAGATGCCGTTCTTGCAGAAAATGTGCTCGATGCTTTTTCTCAAAACGAAACCATTCGCTTCTTTAGGGACGGCGGGGTGTTTCCGCGCAAAGATAATGCGGGCAGAATTTACCCGTTGAGCAATCAGGCGTCATCGGTGCTTGATTTCTTCAGATGTGAAGCGAATCGCTGCGGCGTGGAAATTTTTACGGAATGTAAAATCACATCTGTAAAGAAAATCGGGCGGAAGTTTTTGCTTAACGACGAATTTTCAGTCGACGCGGTAATAGTCGCATGCGGAGGGAAAGCTGCCCCGGTTCACGGAAGCGACGGGAATTTTTCGACGGTGCTGCGTTCGCTCGGAATTCGCTTAACTGAATTATATCCGGCTCTTGCGCCCGTTTGCATTTATAATTTTACGAAAGCTCTCAAGGGAATACGCGCAGAGGGAAAAATTACCGCCAAACAAAACGGAAAGGTCATTGCATCCGAATGCGGAGAACTGCAGTACACCGATTACGGTATTTCCGGCATTCCCGCAATGCAGATTTCCGGGCGCATTGCGCCGCTGCTCAAAAGTGGCGAACCGCTTTTTTTACATGTTGATAATGCCCCGTCCGTAAGCTCGGATGATTTGACAAACTACATACTTAGTATGATTGCGACAGATGCCGAACGTCCCATTGAAATGCTTTTGTCCGGAATAATGCCAAAACGACTTGCGGTTTTTCTGCTGACGGAGCTTTCATTCAGACCGGATAAAACACTGAAAACGGTAAATCCCTCGGCGGTTAAAAAAATAGTCACCGAAATTAAGAACAAGAAATACAGGGTAAGTACCGTAAAAGATTTTACCGAAGCTCAGGTTACTGTCGGCGGCATTCCCGCTGAAGAGCTCGACTGCAAAACTCTTGAAATAAAAAAAACAAGGGGAATATTTGCCTGCGGCGAGATTGTCAATGTTGACGGTGATTGCGGAGGGTATAATTTGCAGTGGGCATGGAGCAGTGCATACGTTGCCGCGTCCTCTGCTGTCAGGGAGTTAACAGATGCTCAGAATAAATGAAATATCGGTATCTCTCGGTGCCGACAGAGAACAGATAATCAAAGCTGCCGCATCAGCCGCCGGAATCGACACGGGTGATGTAACATATTTTGAAATTGCACGTGAGTCGATCGATTCAAGAAAGAAAAACAACATAAAAATGATATATTCCGTCAATATTGAGATTGACGGCGACGAGCAGTCGGTTGCGGCGCGTTTTCCTGGAAACAAAATCAGTCTTTGCGAAAAATATCATTATGAAATGCCGGAGTGCAGGCGAACATCCCGTTTTCGGCCGATTGTTGTTGGGTTTGGACCCGCAGGCATGTTTGCCGCTCTTGTTCTCGCACGTGCGGGACTCCGTCCGCTTGTACTTGAACGCGGTAATGATGTTGATACGCGGACGAAAGACGTGTACGGTTTTTGGGTAAGCCGCAGACTTAATACTTCGTCAAATGTTCAGTTCGGCGAAGGCGGCGCGGGAACTTTTTCGGACGGAAAACTGACAACGGGCATCAAGGACAGCCGGTGCAGATTTGTTCTTGAAACGTTTGCTGCGCACGGTGCGCCGGAACAGATTCTGTATTCGGCTCATCCACATATAGGGACTGATAAACTTGCCGGCGTCGTCAAAAGTATCCGCAGCGAGATTATTGCACTCGGCGGTGAAGTTCGTTTTTCCTGTTGTCTTAAGGATATATACGAAGCAAACGGATATATTCAGGGGATTTGCTTTTCCGATGAAAACGGAACGGACACGGATATTGAAACGGATACGGTCATTCTTTGCGTTGGACATTCCGCACGAGATACGGTAGGGATGCTCTTTTCGCACGGTTTGAAAATGGAGCGCAAAGCGTTTTCTGTCGGTGTCAGGATTGAACATCCGCAGGAGCTTATAAATAAAGCCCTCTACGGCAATGAGTGGAACAACCCTCTTTTGGGTGCGGCGAACTATAAGTTTGCAAATCACCCGCCGCACGGCAGAGGCGGTTATACTTTTTGTATGTGTCCGGGCGGCACGGTCGTGTGTGCTTCGTCTGAGGAAAATCGAGTCGTTACTAACGGAATGAGCGAATATGCACGAAACGGCGAAAACGCCAATTCGGCAATTCTCGTCGGAATAGAGCCTGAATACTTTCCGTCCGAACATCCGCTGGCAGGTATTGAACTCCAGCGGGAAATAGAAAGCAGAGCTTTTGAATTCGGCGGTCGTGATTATACAGCACCGGCGCAGCTTGTCGGCGATTTTCTGCATGATATTCCGTCAAAAAGGCTCGGTGCGGTTAATCCGACCTGTACAACAGGCGTATCACCCGGCGATATCAGGAAAGTGCTCCCGAAACCCGTTACGGATTCTATCGGACTTGCTATTGCCGCTTTTGACAAAAAACTTAACGGTTTTGCACTGCCTGACGCGGTTTTGACGGCACCGGAGAGCAGAAGCTCATCGCCTGTAAGAATCATCAGAGATGAATTCAGGCAGGCGAGCATTAAAGGGATTTTTCCGTGCGGAGAAGGCGCAGGTTATGCCGGCGGCATAGTTTCTGCGGCTGTTGACGGTATGAAAGCAGCCGAAGTTGTTTTGGATGATTGCGTAGATGACTGTTGAATCTGCTCGTCTTTGTTAAAAATTTATTTTTCGTCGGAAAGGGAAAATAACATATGAATACACTTGCTCTGGTTGTTCCGTGTTTTAATGAACAGGACGTAATTACAATGTTTTACGATGAAGTTACAAAAGTTACCTCATCAATCTCAGCCAATTATTCTACCGAGATTGTGTTTGTCGACGACGGAAGTTCCGACAATACGCTTAATCTGATTAAAGAGCTTGCACTGCGCGATCCAATGGTAAAGTATATCTCTTTTTCGCGCAACTTCGGAAAAGAAGCGGCGATGCTCGCCGGAATGAATTATGCCGTTTGCGCTGATTTTATCGGGATTATTGATGCTGACTTGCAGCATTCTCCTGATATAATTCCGCAAATGCTTGAGTATGTTGCTTCGGGCGGGTATGATGTCGCTGCCGCAAGACGCTCTGACAGAGAAGGCGAAAGCAAATTTAAAAGTTTTTTGTCCGAATCGTTTTATAAAGTCATCAACAAAATAAGCGATACCAAAATAAGCGAATCGGCTCAGGACTTCCGTATAATGAAAAACAACGTTGTGAAAGCTATTCTTTCCATGCCCGAAAAAATAAGATTTTCAAAAGGTATTTTCGCATGGGTAGGTTTTAACGTTAAATGGATAGAACACGCAAACCGCGAACGTGCGGCAGGACAAACAAAATGGTCGGTAACAAAACTCATGAAGTATGCCGTTGACGGCATCCTTGGATTTACGGCGTTTCCGCTCAAACTCAGCTTTTTTATCGGCGCGTTGTTCGCTCTTTGCAGTGTTGTCGGTGTAGTATATGCGCTGATTCGCAATTTGATAAATAACGATTATATTTGCAGTATGCCTCTGACGCTTGCAGCAATATTTTTCGTGGGCGCGGGAATATGCGTTTCTCTCGGAATCCTCGGTGAATATACGGCAAGAGCTTATACGGAAGTCAAGAGCAGACCTGAATATATAATAGCTCAAACAAACACAAGAAATAAGTTCTTCGGAACGGAAGGAGCAGAATAACTATGGTTATCACAAAGGAAACAAAAATCGGTGAAATTCTTGAAGCGGACGCAGGCGTTGCGCCTTTCTTCCTCAATATGGGAATGCATTGCCTCGGCTGTCCGTCTGCAAGGAACGAAACGGTCGAACAGGCGTGCATGGTTCACGGCGTGGACGCTGACGAACTTGTTGAAGAAATCAATACGTATCTTGCAACAAAGTAATGTCATTGCTCGGACCGCGTTTGGCAAAAGCGGCTGAAATGGTTGTGAAAGGTGTCCCCGTTATCGACGTGGGCACCGATCATGCCTATCTGCCCGCGCATCTCGTAATAAACGGTATTGTTCCGTGGGCGGCGGCATGCGACATTGGCGAAAAGCCGCTTGAAAACGCCGCTCAAACACTCGCCGTATACGGAATCGATGATAAAGTCAGACTGTCGGTTTCGGACGGTCTGGCAGATGTAACCGTTCCGTCGAAAGCAAATATTACTTTGTGCGGCATGGGCGGTACGCTTATTTCCAGGATACTCGGCGATGCTGCGGATAAAATTTCCCGAAGCGGAATCAGGCTTGTTCTTCAACCGATGACGCATTCCGAAGATGTAAGAAAATGGCTGTGCGAGAACGGCTTTTGTATTATCTGCGAGTCGTGTGTGCGTGACAGCGGCAGGGTATATTGCTGTATTGCAGCCGAGTATTGCGGCGTGAAGAATAACTTTTCCCCAGGTTTTTTTCGATTCGGACTTATAGACGGTGCAAACGAAGAAGAACGCGTATACATAAACGCTCAAATTAAACGTGTAAAAACACGTTTTAAAGCAATCACCGCAGCCGGTGTTTGCCCGAAGGAAGTACCGATATTGGAATCGGTTATATCATATTACGAAAGCAGGTACGGCAATGACCGTTAAAGATATTTTTGACTACATAAACAGTTTCGCTCCGTTTGATACGCAGGCGGAGTGGGACAACGCCGGTATTCTTGCGGGTTCGCCTGATGCGTCGGTTACGAAAGCGGTTGTTGCGCTCGACGTTACCTCATATGAGGCTGCGCTTGCGGCAAGGGAAAATGCGGAGCTTATTATTTCTCACCATCCGTTGATATTCCGACCGATAAAGAAACTGCCCGTTTCCGATATTGCGTACATTACAGCTGCCAATCATCTCAATGTAATTTCCGCTCATACTAATTTTGACAAGGCGCATGGCGGAGTCAATGACCTGTTGTGCGCCGCGGTCGGTTTTGATTATGAGAAAATATCCGACAAGACAGCGGACGGTTTTTTGAACGTCTGCCACTGTCCGACCGGTCTTACCGCACGTGAATTTGCTGAGATTCTTTCGAAAAAACTTTCCGCTTCGGTGCGTTTTTCGGATGCGCTGCGCAAAGTGACAAAAATTGCTGTTTGTTCCGGCTCGGGCGCAGAGTTTTTAGATGATGCGGCGGCTTTGGGGTGTGATGCGTTCCTGACGGGAGATGCCTCATATCACGATTTTTTAAATGCAACGGACATGGGAATATCGCTTTTTGCAGCGGGACATTTTGAAACGGAAAATCTCGCCGCTGCTGCGCTCGCGAAACGGCTCTCGGAAAAATTCCCCGAAATAAAATTTATTGTATCAGATAGGCAGCCGCCTGTTGTAACGGTGTGTTAAATGGCTATAGACGGTTTGTTTTTACATTTTATGAAAAAAGAGCTTGAGGATTTTGCGGTCGGCGCAAAAATAGACAAGCTTTATCTTCCGACGAAGCATGAACTTGTTATCCTTCTGCGAACAAGAACACAGAGCAGACGGCTTTTTATTTCCGTTTCCGGAAACGCTCCGCGAATAAATTTCACGGATTATGCGCCCGAGAACCCGGTAAATCCGCCTATGTTGTGCATGCTTTTCAGAAAACAGCTTTCGGGAGCGATTGTCACCGGAATAAGGCAGCTCGGTTTTGATCGGGTTTTGTTTATAGATATGGATGCTGCGAATGAGATTGGCGACAGAGTCAAGCGAACGCTTGCGGTCGAGATAATGGCTCAGTACAGTAACTGCATTTTGCTCGACGAAAACGGAGTAATAATTGATTCACTTAAACGTGTTGACGCGTCAAAGTCATCGTTTCGTGAAATATTACCGCAGCGCAGCTATACCTTGCCGCCGTTGCAGGACAAGCTTGATATT
This sequence comes from bacterium, assembly GCA_963657065.1. Classification (GTDB taxonomy): domain Bacteria; phylum Bacillota; class Clostridia; order Oscillospirales; family Acutalibacteraceae; genus RUG806. The sequence continues at coordinate 522 of CAVKLD010000073.1, read as the reverse complement.
GATGATTCAACGGCAGCTGATGTTCTTCGTAAAGTTCTCAGCTTTACAGATAAACGACTGTCATCCGCTCTTGTTTCGTCTGTCAGCGGAATGTCGCCGTTAACTGCAAAGGAAATCGCTTACCGCGTTTCCCTCGGCGATCCCGCGGTTTCGGAAATGAGTGCGATTGTAAAGGAAAGACTTTTACACGAAACGGACGTTCTTAAGAGTTATATCTCCGGTTCGCCGTTTCCGTGTTATGTAGTATCGGACAACGGCGAACCGCTTGAGTTTTCCTTTATGCCTTTGACTTCTTTTGCGGATAGAGGTAAAATCATTTCGTGCGATTCTCTTTCCGGTATTCTTGACTGTTTTTACGTTGAAAAAGAGAAGCTGCTTCGTGCACGTTCAAAAGCCGAAGACCTTTTTAAGACGGTCGGAAATCTTGTCGAGCGCACTTCAAAAAAAATAAACAATCTTCGTGAAGAACTTGCAAGCGCAGAGGATGCCGAACCGAAGAGGATTTATGCGGAGCTTATAAAT
>CAVKLD010000072.1:0-9416 GCA_963657065.1 bacterium | reverse complement strand
CAAATAACTAAAAGACCTCGAAACCCCTTGATTTTCATAGGGTTCTGAGGTCTTTGCTCTTTACAAACTGTCAAAGTCGGGAGTATAGCACAGCCGTGCGAAATTAATAAGTGTTTTTGCATATTCATTGCATATACGCTTTTTATATTCTCAGTTTCTTGCATCCGCCGTGTTTTTTTTGTTTATATTCGATTGACTTAGATGTTTCAAAATGATAAGATACAGAAGAACGGAGTTGAAATGTATGAATAAAATCGGCATCAACATCAGACCGAACATAACCTACGGCGCAGATTATTTTGCGGAGTGCATCGCGTCGACGGGTTTTGATTCGTTTTTTACATACGGCAACGACGAAGGGTTCATCAGTCATCTTGCCGGCAAATCATCTGCACTCGGCTTGACGTATGAGGCGCTCCACGCTCCCGCCGACGGCATAAACGATTTATGGCTCCCCGGCAAAAAGGGAGATGAAACGGAAAAACTGTTAAAAAACAGTGTTTCGCTTGCGTCTGAGTACGGAATCGGCACGGTAATAATGCATGTCAGTTCAAAGGAAAACTGTCCGCATGTAACCGATACGGGTCTTGCGCGTTTTGATTCGATTGTAAACGAAGCGGCAAAAAAAAATATTGTCATCGCATTGGAGAATCAACGCAAACTCGGCAACATCGCAACGCTTCTGGAAATTTACGGCAAAGATACAAATGTCGGTTTTTGCTGGGACGTCGGTCACGAAAAGTGTTTTGCGAACGGGCGCGAATACATGCCGCTTTTCGGCGACAGGTGCGTACTGACACACATTCACGACAACGGATGTCAGTACAACATTGATGAGCATCTCCTGCCGTTTGACGGGCGGATAGATTTCCGCAGAACAGCGCAGCTTCTGCACGACTACGCATACAAGGGCACGCTTATGCTTGAAATCGATCTGCCGCACGAAGGCAGCGACAAATACGCGGAGCTTTCGCCGGAGCAGTTCACTTCAAAAGCGTTTGCCGCGATAAACCGCCTGAGAATAATATCCGAATACTGAGGACGGAGGGGGGAATGTTTTGATACTGACAGAAAACAAAACCAAATGCCTGTACGACCTCATTTCTCTCGGTGAGGTGATGCTGCGCTTCGACCCGGGGGATATGCGGGTAAGAAATGCGCGTTCGTTTCGAGTGTGGGAGGGCGGCGGAGAATATAACGTCGCGAGAGCTCTTGCAAGCTGTTTTCGTATAAAAACGGGCGTAATCACGGCATTTGCCGACAACGACATAGGAAGACTCGCGGAGGAACTGATAAGGCAAAGCGGCACAGACACTTCGCTTATAAAGTGGATGCCGTATGACGGCATCGGCAGAAACGTCAGAAACGGACTTAATTTCATTGACCGCGGCTTCGGCATACGCGGTGCGGCGGGCACATCCGACAGGGCAAACACAGCGGCTTCGCAGCTGACATCGGATATGATTGACTTTGCATACATTTTCGGCGAACTCGGCACGCGGTGGTTCCACACGGGCGGTATTTTCTCGGCGTTATCCGAATCCGCCGCAAAAACCGCGCTCGCGGCTGTCAAAGCAGCAAAAAAATACGGTTCGGCAATATCATTCGATATGAATTACCGTCCGTCGCTCTGGAAAGCACTGCCAGATGAATACGATGAAATGAAAATACTGCGGGAAATCGCCGCAAATGTCGATCTGCTCATCGCGGGTCCCGACGATCTCACAAAGCGTCTCTGCGTCCCCGTCCCGAATGCGGAAACGGACAGCTGCAATTATTTCGCGGAGCTTTTCGAATCAACTGCAAAAGAATATCCAAACATAAAGGCTCTTGCCTGTACGCGCAGAAAAGTCATAACGGCAACAAAAAACGACTGGAGCGCATTGCTGTACTGCGACGGAAAGATATACAAAAGCCGCAAATTCGAAGAACTTGAAATATACGACCGCGTCGGCGGCGGCGATGCCTTCGCCGCAGGACTCATATACGGTCTGATGAAATACTGCGACCCGCAAAAAGCTCTCAACTGCGGCATTGCGCACGGCGCGTTAACAATGACTACTCCGGGCGACACTTCGTTTGCATCGGTTGATGAAGTCGAGTCGATAATGACGGGCGGCGGCGCCGGAGTAAAAAGATAAGGAGGAAAAACGACCGATGAAAATGACATTCAGATGGTACGGTCCCGGCGACAGCATTTCGTTGAACGAGATACGGCAGATACCGGGGATGACCGGCGTTGTAACAGCCGTGTACGACACCCCAGTTGGTACGGTATGGAGCAACGAAAGCATTTACAAAATCAAACGGATGTGCGACAACGCGCACCTCGAAACAGAGGTTATCGAGTCTGTGCCCGTCCATGAGGACATAAAACTCGGACGCAGCAGCCGCGACGGGTACATAGAAAACTACTGCGAAAACATTCGCCGCCTGTCAAAGATAGGTGTAAAGTGCATCTGCTATAACTTCATGCCGGTATTCGACTGGCTGCGAACGAATCTCCACACCCCCGCGCCCGATGGGTCAAACAGCCTGTCGTACAACCACAGGGAGATATTAAACCTTGACCCGAAACACCTTTCACTGCCGGGTTGGGACGAAAGCTACACGCCCGAAGAACTTCGCGGACTTCTCGAAAGTTACGAAGGCATGACGCATAAGCAGCTCTTTAAAAACCTTGTGTATTTCCTTGAAGCGGTCATACCCGTATGCCGTGAAACTGGCATTAACATGGCAATACATCCCGATGACCCGCCGTGGGACTGTTTCGGTCTTCCGCGCATAATATCTTGCGCCGATGACTTTGAACGTCTGTTTGCGGCTGTCCCGGATAACGCAAACGGCATAACGTTCTGCACAGGCTCGCTCGGCGCGGGACGCGGCAACGACCTTATCGAAATGGCGTACGACTACTCAAAACGCGGAAAAATACACTTTGCCCATCTGCGCAACATCCAATATTCAAACGAGCGTGATTTCAGAGAGGTAGGTCACAAAACCGAATGCGGAAGCCTTGACATTTACAGTATAGTCAGAGCGTTGGTAAAGGGCGGTTTTGACGAATATGTCCGTCCCGACCACGGCAGAAACATCTGGGGCGAAGACGGAAAGCCGGGTTACGGACTGTTCGACAGGGCACTCGGCGCATGCTACCTCAACGGTCTTTTTGAAGCTACAGAAAAAGGAGAGTTATTCAATGAATCTTCCGTTTAATGTAAATCTTTCATCAAAAGTCGCCGTGCTCACAGGTGCGGGCGGCGTGCTGATAAGCGAATTTGCAAAGGCTCTTGCCGCAAGCGGCGCAAAAGTCGCACTCCTCGACATAAATCTGTCCGCCGCTCAAAAAATTGCGGATGAAATCGGCGAAAACGCGCTTGCGATTGAAACAAACGCGCTCTCGAAAGAGTCGCTCGAAAACGCAAAAAAACTTGTCAATGAAAAATTCGGCAAAGTAAACCTGCTTATAAACGGTGCCGGCGGCAACAATCCCAAAGCGACGACCGACAACGAATACATGACGCACGATGTTGCGGAAAGCGCAAAAACATTCTTTGAGCTTGACGAGCACGGACTTAAGTTTGTATTCGACCTCAACATCACTTCCGCTTTTCTGACCACTCAGGTGTTTGCGAAAGATATGCTCGAAAGCGGAGGCAACATAATTAACCTTTCCTCAATGAACGCATTCCGTCCTCTGACGAAAATTCCGGCATATTCCGCGGCAAAAGCCGGCATTTCAAATTTCACGGAGTGGCTCGCGGTGCATTTTGCGCCCATGGGAATCCGCTGCAACGCCATCGCCCCCGGATTTTTTGTGGGCAATCAGAACAGAGGATTGCTGTTTAACCCCGACGGCACGCCCACGGCAAGAACACACAAGATACTTGCCGGCACACCTATGAATCGCTTCGGCGAAGTTCATGAGCTTCTCGGCGCACTGCTGTTTCTTGCCGACGACAATTCATCCGGCTTTATAACGGGCACGGTGCTCCCCGTTGACGGCGGATTCAATGCCTATTCGGGAGTGTAACGCAAAAATGGATGTCAAAGAAACCGTAAACAAATACAAAATCGTCCCTGTAGTCGTATTTGATTCGCTTGATGAAGTCCGTCCAAAGCTCCGCGCAATGTGCGGCGGCGGACTTCCGATAGCCGAAATTACATTCCGCACTGCGTGCGCGGCTGATGCGATAAAAATCGCGTGCGATGAGTTTCCCGAAATGCTCATCGGCGCAGGAACAGTAATAAACACCGAACAGGCAAAATCCGCATTTGATGCCGGCGCAAAATTCATCGTATCTCCCGGCTTTTCGGAAGAAATCGCAGACTTCTGCGCGGCGCACGGACTTCCCTACTTCGGCGGCTGCGTAACGCCGACCGAAATCATGACCGCCTTATCGCACGGATGCAGCGTTATCAAATTTTTCCCGTGCACGAATTACGGCGGACTCAAGACAATGAAAGCGTTGTCTGCGGCTTTTCCGTCCGTAACGTTTTTGCCCACAGGCGGAATAAGCGCGGAAAACCTCGCGGAATATCTTGCATGGGACAAAATCGTTGCCGTCGGCGGCAGTTGGATGATGAAAGGCACGCCAGACGAAATAAAGGAAAAGTGCCGTTTGGCAATCGCCGCATCAAAAAAATAACAGCTGCATCCGTACGGCGTTGCAAAAAACGCCGTCGATAAACATCCGTATGGCGTTGCAAAAAAACGCCGCAATGTAAAAAACTCCGTCCGAAAACAAAATTCCGGACGGATTTCAGTTTATGTTTTTTGTTGCATTATTCCCGCAGGGTTCAGCTTTCGGCTTTTTTGAGCGTTATAACCGTATCTCCTTCGGTAAGCGTGAGAGTGTCTTTCTCAATGGTGTAAGTATAAGTTTTTGTGTTCTCCACGCTGAGAAGCGTTGTTGTTATATTGAGTTTGCCATCCTCACCGACAATGTAGCTGAACGCAACACCGGTGCTGCTGCCGAGTGCACCCGTCATTTTGCCGGTGCCATCCTCGTTAAACGTATATTCGTAGCTTGTTGTAACGCCGAGAAGTTCGACGTCGCCTTTCCAAGTGCCTATCAGCTTTTTCTCGGGAGAACCGCAAGAAGCGAACGCAACAAGCACAAGGACGAAAATAAGTGCAAGACTAATAACTTTTTTCATGGTTTTAACTCCTTCAGTAAAATTCGGTAGCTCTATTATAACTTACCGTGTACCCTTTTTCAACTGTTTTTTGAAAAAAGTGATTGACAAGCCGTATTTTTCGTTGTATATTGATTTGGTTTAGTTACATAAATTAGACACAGTTAACATTAAAGAGGGTTGTTTCTAAATGGACTTTTCCGTAATTTTATCGACGGTTCTCCTCGGCATCGGACTGTCGATGGATGCTTTCGCCGTTTCCGTTTGCAAGGGACTCGCAGTAGAGAAAGTCAAACCGTCGCACATGGCGACGGCGGGTGCGTGGTTCGGCGGTTTTCAGATGCTGATGCCGCTCATCGGCTACTTTCTCGGCGCGTCATTTCATTCGTATATAGAAAAATACGACCACTGGGTGGCGTTTTTGCTTCTTGTTTTAATCGGTGTTAACATGCTGAGAGAAGCCCTTTCAAAGAAAGACGGTGAAGAAGAAAACACGGATGCGTCGTTCGGTTTCAAAACAATGTTTGTAATGGCTGTTGCGACAAGCATAGATGCACTCGCAGTAGGCATTGCTCTTGCTATGGAGCCGGAAACAAACATTTGGCTTTCCATAGCGTGTATCGGAATAACAACGTTTCTGCTGTCGGCTGCCGGAGTAAAAATAGGCAGCGTATTCGGCAACAAATTCAAACGCAAGGCCGAAATAACCGGCGGTGTAATACTCATTTTTCTCGGTTTAAAAATATTGCTTGAGCACCTCGGAGTGTTCGGCGGTTAAAGCCTGACGGGCGGCATGAGTTCGATTACTGTCGGATAAATAAATCGTTACGAAGGCGAATTAACGGCAATCGTTACCTTTTCGGCGATTTCCTTAAAAACGGGAGCGCAGTCCACAGCGGCGGCGTTCCCGTCTTCGTTAAAAACAACAACGGCATACTCCGGAGATTCAAACGGAAAAAATCCCGCGAACCATGTGCAAAGCCGCTCGTGTCCGTTTTCGTCATACTCCCCCGTCTGTGCGGTAGCCGTTTTGCCCGCACTGCTGCAAACGTCGGGAGAGCCGTTTTTTCCCGTTCCGTTAAGCATGTTCATATAAAGAGCTTCGTTTATCCGACGACACGTTTGCACATCCATTGCCGTTTCGGACACTTCGGATCTGTACTCCGCATATTTCAACCCCGTATCATCCGTAAGATACTTAAGTATATACGGCTCTTTGTACGTCCCGCCATTGGCAAGTGCGCCGTACGCAGCCGCAACCTGAAGCGGCGTTGCAAGCAGTTCGCCCTGGCCAAAACAGAGGTTTGCCGTCTGTCCTTTTTGCGTTGTGCCGTCGTAAAACGGCATATTGCCCGCGGTGCTTGCGGTGTCGGAGAACAGCCGTATTTCTTTTCCGAACCCGAATGAGGAACATACGTCATACAGTGTTTCGGGTGAAACGGACAGTCCTTTTTCTATAAAGTAGCAATTGCAGGAATTTTCAATTGCCCCTGTCAGGTTGATTTTTCCGTGCTGCCTGCGTTCGTAACAACCGAATGTTGTATCGCCTACCTGCACGCTGCCCGTACAATCGTATTCCGAGTCAAGATCCGCCCCGTCAGCCGCAGCCGCAGCTGCAACGAACGGCTTAAATACAGAACCGACGGGATACGCACACAAAACTCTGTTCAACAACGGCTTGCGGGAATCGACAAGGGCGTCCGAAAGCGACGCCGCATCGTATACGGGCACAGACGCCGAGGCAAGTATCTCCCCCGTCGACGGACGCAAAACAACACATGCGCCGCACTCGATATCAGAGCTTTCGAGTGCATTTTCAACAATTTGCTGAATGCGGATATCAACAGTCAGAACAACGCCCGCCGGAGAATTGTAATTGTCATTTCTAATTTTAACACCCGCACCGGGCAGCGGCTGTCCTATCGCATTCATGCAATATTCCGCCGTTACAGTGCCGGACGCTTCCGATAAAATTCTGTCAAACGCACGCTGAATACCGCAAACTCCGTGTCCGTTTTCGTCTGTGTATCCCACTATATGACGACATGACGTATTGACGGATGCCTGCTTCACAAGCGTTACTTTTTCGGAACAGTATTTCGCCGGCTGACTGTCTTCGCCGCCGTCATCCTCTATCACCGCAAACCCACCGCCGTTTTCGAAAACGGACTTCAGCTTAACGTAAACCGTTTTTTCTTCAAACGGGTAAAATGAAATCATGTTTGCATCATAAATCTTTCCTCTGCTCTCATCGAGAATGTAACTTCCGGTGTATTCACTCTTTGCCGCCGCCGGATACGATGACGTGCCGCATATATACGCCATTCGTCCGATAAGCGACGCAAACATCAAACACAGAACGGTAAACAGACATATCGGACGCTTTGCAAACTTTAATTTTCTTTTTTTCATCTTCGGCATTTCCTCCACTGCATTTTGTAATATTGTTGCCGTAAAAAATGAAAAATAACCGCAAAAACCGCATGTCGTAAAAATTGAACCTCAATGACACCCGTAGTATCATTTTTTTAAGAGTGAGTATGCAGATTGACTGCTTAACAGCATCCAAATAATACAAATAAGGATGTCACACCTTTGACATTTCGCAAAAAATAAAGGCAGGGTTGCCGCAAATCGTAAAAACGAAGAAGCGGCAACCCCCTTTTTAAAACAGTCCCGTGTAAACGAAACGGCTGCTTTTTAGTTATGTTGTTACGTGCAATGTCCTTTCGCGTACTTTTTTGGAAAAAGCCGACCGACATGTTTTTCGCTGCGGCGGTTCGGGTTTACGCGCCGACGGTGTCGGTCATTTCGAGAATGCGGGCGTTGATATCTCTCTTGCCGCGATGGTTATAAGGAATTATGCACAGGATAATGTACATCGCGAATCCGCCTATGAAATTCAGCACAATATCGCCCATTGTATCCATAAGCGCAAAACGGCTGATATCTACAAGGGGGAAAAGATGAAATATCTTTGACGGATCGCCGCCTGCGGCTTCGAGTGCAAGTTGATAATTCCAATGCTGCGCATCGCCGCCAAACCAAGTGTCGTATGTGAATTCGAAAAGCTCCCATGCGCTTGAAATAATAAATCCGAAGCCGAGTGCACAAAGATTTGCAATCTGATGCGGACATGTTTTTTTGAACTTCAGCTGAGTGGCGCACACATATTCATAGCCGATATACACCGCCTCCGCAGTACCGAACGCATGCAGTATTTTATCATATCCCGGAACGGCGTAATAGAGATTAAGATACGCGCCGCCGAATGAGCCGAGCAGGAACCCGAGAGCCGTGATGTTCTGAAAACGCGGAGTCATGAACTTAAGACGTATTTTCCCGGGGAGCAGTTGAATTATTTCATAGGCAAACATTCCCACGAGATTTGCGAGTATCTGTATCGGCGGGTTGCTGGCTGTATAACTGCTGCCGCTGAGAAGCGTGTCAAAGAAAGCGTATATCATAAGTGCGCGGAGTATCCACCAAAAGACAAGCTCCGACTTTTTGCATTGACCGAAAATAGTTGAAAAATAGTTTTTGAAGTAGTTTTTCACGAAAAAAAGTTCCCCTTTTTGTTTTTACAAGGAATATAACACAGTACTGCGTATGTATTTTTCCAAAACAGAATAAAGATATTAACATTTTATAAAGTTACTCAAAATTCGACATGAACACATAACGTTGCGATTGAATTGTAATGTTTTTTATGTTATACTTTCTCAAGTTATATTCGACGGAGGAATTTTTATGAGCAAAAAAACCGCTATGAGAATGATAGTTTGCAGCGATGTTCATTGCAAAACAGATGACCCTACACAACCGGAACGTTTTATGAAAGGCATGCAGGGCGCGTACCGTTACGCCGACGGTACTGATTATCCGCATATCGACGCAATATTCACCGTCGGCGACTTCGCGAACAGGGGCACGCTTGAGCAGATGACGATATACAAAAACTGCCTTGACGCGTCGCTTCGGACGGAAACGTTGTCAATTCTTACGATGGCAAGTCACGAATATATGCATGACGGATACGAGGGAGCACTTGCACGTTTCGACAATGTTTTCGGTCAGTCGCCCGATACACACACCGTTGTAAACGGTTTTCACTGCATTGCGGTTACGACCGAGGGCGGCTGCTCGATAGGTGAAAGCAAACAGGCTTGGCTTTCCGCCGAACTGAAAAAAGCCGCAGAGGATAATTGCAAAAAACCGATATTTGTTTTTCAGCATCCGCATATAAGCGATACTGTTTACGGCAGTATAAATTGGGG
>CAVKLD010000071.1:0-9625 GCA_963657065.1 bacterium | reverse complement strand
CAGCAAAGACTGGCTCAAATAATACTTAAACAGTTAAAAGCACTCCTCGGTTATTGCAACCGTGGAGCGCTTTTTAAAGTCTGTAAAAAACGACTGCAAAGATTACGTTTTTGTGCGTAATTTGCAGTCGTTTTTGATTAAGCGGTTTTCAGTTTGTTTTTATATTATCCTTACGGATACGATTCCGCCGATATTTTTGAGTGCTTCCACCGTTTCATCGGTTATGTCCGCATCCACGTCAAAGACGGAGTAATATACACCTTTCTTTTCGCCCGCCGCGCTGCCTTTTACATCAATGCCGGCATCCGCAAGAGCTTTCTTTACGGCGGTTGCAGCGTCAGTGTGTGAAACGGCTGCGATTCTTATTTTTCCGCACCGTTCGAGGGCGACGGCAGGGAAGTTAACGGAATTTTTTACGTTGCCGTTCGTAAGATAATCGGCAAGCTGCTCCGCAGCCATAATTGCGCAATTTTCTTCGGCTTCGGGAGTAGATGCACCGAGGTGCGGAATTGCCGTTACGCCGTCAACGCCGATTTGCGAGGCGGTGGGGAAGTCGGTTACGTATGCAGCCGCTTTGCCGCTTTTAAGCGCGTCAATGATATCGTTCTCGGCTACAAGCTCTCCGCGCGCAAAGTTAAGTATTCTCACGCCGTCTTTTGCTTTTGCAAGATTTTCGGCGTTGACAACACCGCGCGTTGAATCGTTAAGCGGTGCGTGAACCGTAATGTAATCGGATTCAACGAATATTTTGTCAAGGTCGGCAGTGACCGTTATCCCGTCGGCAAGACGCGATTTTGACGAATCGGAAATAAAAGGATCGTAACCGATAACATCCATTCCGAGATTTTTCGCCGCATTTGCGACGAGAATGCCTATCGCGCCGAGGCCGATTATTCCGAGGGTTTTTCCGAGAATCTCGGGACCGGCGAACGCACTTTTACCTTTTTCGACTTTTTTTGATACCTCGTCACCGCCGTCTTTAAGCGTAAGGCACCACTGTGCGCCGGCTGCAATTTTTCTCGACGCGAGGAACAGTCCGCAGATTACCAGTTCCTTGACGGCGTTTGCATTAGCACCGGGGGTGTTGAAAACGCAGATTCCGTTTTCCGTGCATCTGTCAACCGGAATATTGTTGACTCCCGCGCCGGCTCTTGCTATTGCAAGAAGGTTGGATGCAAATTCCGTATCATGCATTGACGCCGAGCGTACTATAACCGCATCCGGTTTTTCCGCATTGTCGGTGCATGTGAATTTATCCGCCGGCAAGCGCGAAAGTCCTTTAGACGATATTTTGTTTAATGTTAAAATACTGTACATGATTTGTTGACTCCCTTTTATGAATTTGCTTTTTCAAAGTCTTTCATAAATTCAACGAGTTTTTCAACACCCTCAATGGGCATTGCGTTGTAGCACGATGCTCTCATTCCGCCTGTGGTACGGTGTCCCTTTATGTTGATGAATCCGGCTGCGGTCGCTTCTTTGACAAATTTTGCGTCCAGCTCTTCACTGCCGGTAACAAAAGGAATATTCATAAGAGAACGGTCTTCAACAGGTATTACGGACTTGAACAGCTTCGAAGATTCAAGGAAATTATAAAGAACATTTGCTTTTTTTACGTTGTTTGCTTTAATTGCCTCAAGACCGCCTTGTTCCTTTATCCATTCAAGAACGAGCTTGCACATGTAGATAGTGAAGCAGGGGGGAGTGTTGTAGAGCGAATCGGCATCCGCCTGAATTTTGTAGTTGAGCATTGTGGGGGTGAAATCGGCTGCGTTGCCGAGCATGTCTTCGCGGATAATCGCGACAACGAGTCCTGCCGGGGCGACATTCTTCTGCGCACCGCCGTAAACCATTGCGAATTTTGTTACGTCAAGCGGTTCGGAAAGGAAACACGAGGAAATGTCGGCAATAAGCGGAACGCCGCCCGTTTCGGGAATATAGGGGAATTTTGTACCGTAGATGGTATTGTTCATGCAGTAGTAAACATAATCCGCTTCGGGGTCGATGTCTTCTTTTGAAACCTTGGGGATATATGAGAATGTTTTATCCGCCGATGAAGCGACGGCGCGGGGGGTTCCGTATTTCTGAGCCTCCTGGAACGCTTTTTTTGACCATACGCCCGTGATGATATAATCCGCTTTTTTGTTTTTCTGCATAAAGTTAAGCGGAATTGCGGCAAACTGTGTTGAACCGCCGCCTTGAAGGAACAGAACCTTGTAATTATCGGGAATATTCATAACCTCTCTGAAAAGAGCTTCAGCTTCTTTTATGATCCCGTCAAATTCTTTCGAACGGTGCGACATCTCCATTACCGACTGACCGCTGCCCTTGTAATCAAGAAGTTCTTCCTGCGCTTTTTTCAGGACTTCAAGAGGAAGCATTGAAGGTCCTGCCGAGAAATTGTAAACTCTGCCCATTTTTATGTACTCCTTTGCATTTTCTTTTTTTTTCTGACATTATTTATTTTTTTACACTGTAATTTTGCTGTATCAGTTCTGCGCCCAGCCGCGGGATCTTTCTACGGCTCGTTTCCAACCGCTATAAAGTTTATCGCGTTCATCCTTATCCATTTCGGGGGTGAATACTCTCGATACTTCTCTGATTTTTTCTATCTCTTCGATGCCCGACCAGAATCCTATCGCAAGTCCGGCAAGATACGCCGCACCGAGTGCAGTTGTTTCAACGCACTTCGGACGGTTGACCGGCGTGTTTATCATGTTTGCCTGAATCTGCATCATTATATTGCTGATGCTTGCGCCGCCGTCAACGCGCAGTTCTTTGAGTTCAATGCCTGAATCCGCTTTCATGGCTTCAAGCAGGTCTGTCATCTGGAAAGTTATCGACTCAAGCACCGCACGGCAAATGTGCTTCTTGTTGGTTCCGCGGGTCATACCCACAATGCATGCGCGTGCATACATGTCCCAGTACGGTGCGCCGAGTCCCGTGAACGCGGGAACAAGGTAAATGCCGTTCGAATCGGGAACGCTCTCCGCGAATTTGTCGCATTCGGGCGCGCTTTTCACAATGTTGAGTTCGTCGCGAAGCCACTGAATGACCGAACCTGCGTTAAACGCCGAACCCTCGATGCAGTACTCCACTTTGTTGTTGAGTCCCCACGCGATGCCCGTTACGAGGTTGTTCTCGGAATGGACGCGGTTTTTGCCGGTATTCATGAGAAGGAAACAACCGGTGCCGTATGTGTTCTTTGCCTGGCCGGGAGTAAAGCACGCCTGCCCGAAGAGTGCCGCCTGTTGGTCGCCTATTGCGGAACAGATAGGAATACCCGCAAGAGCTTCTATGCCCGGGATGCCCTGCGCAACCGCACCGTAAACTTCGCTCGATGCGGCGACTCTCGGCAAAATCGACATCGGAATGCCGAGCTTTTCGCAAAGATGCTTGTCCCAGCAAAGATTGTCGACATCAAAAAGCATTGTTCTCGACGCGTTCGAGTAATCGGTAACGTGAACTCTGCCGTTTGTGAGGTTCCATATAAGCCATGTGTCTATCGTGCCGAAAAGCAGATTGCCGTCCTCGGCGAGTTCCCGCGCACCTTCAACATTGTCAAGTATCCATTTTATTTTCGTTGCGGAAAAATACGCGTCTATAATCAGCCCCGTGTGTTCCTTTATGTAGTCACCGAGACCTTGCGCTTTAAGTTCTTCGCACATCTGTGCGGTTCGGCGGCACTGCCAGACGATGGCGTTATAGACGGGTTTGCCTGTGCGCTTATCCCACAGCACAGTTGTTTCACGCTGATTCGTTATGCCTATCGCCGCTATTTCCTTAGCCTCTATGCCTCCGTCGATAAGTGCATCCGCAAGTGAGCGGAACTGGCTTTTCAGAATCGCATCGGGATTATGCTCGACCCATCCCGCTTTCGGGTAAATCTGTTCGTACTCGTATTGCGACTTTGAAACTATTTCGCCCTGTTTGTTGAATACAATTGTGCGGGAGCTTGTAGTGCCCTGATCAAGAGATAAAATGTATTTGAGCATTATTCTGTTCGCCTTTCCTGTTTTTGAATATACAAATGAATTTTAAGCCAACCTTAAGCCGTTGTCAAGAAAATTAATAAAAAAGTGATTTACACGGCAGTGTTAACAGAGTATAATTGTGACAAAGACGTTTCTTCAGACCTTTTCGCCGGTGTCTGCGTTTATGACGGCGTTGAACACCGCAACAACGGACGGGGAAACGAATTTATCGATATGCATGCTGCCGAAAAACCATCTGACGTAATCCGCCTGAGCTGCAAGTTCGTCGAAAAACGCCCGCAGCGCAGTGGGACCGGAAACGCTGTTTTCCGAAAGCAGGAGAAAATCCTTGATTTTTGACGGCGGTTCGTGCGTAACTATGTAGTCGACTTTGTAGTTGTGTTTTTCGAGATTTTCAACGGCGGAGAGCATTTCCGATTTACTCGGGATCTCGCAGTGATGCGTGATATCCGCCGGCTCGTCGTCGGGATCGCGGTCGGGGTTTTGTCCGCCGCCCATGGCAAATACGATTTTGTTTTCGATGTTGTATACCTGTCCGCGGATGAGGTGATATATGTTGTCGGCTATGATGTGAACCTTTCCCCCGAATTTCTCGCCTACGGGACAACTGTAAAGCAAATCGAAATTTTCATGCGTGCCATCGATAAACACGATGTTGTAAGGGCGTTTCGAAAGTTTGTACAGGAACTTCTGTTCGGCGCGGCTGTCATCCCACAAAAATCCGAAGTCGCCGCATACGATCAGCGTGTCGCCGTCACTCAGTGTTTTGAGCCTCTTTTTGTCGAGCCTTGAGCGGTCGCCGTGCGTGTCCCCCGTGACATATATCATAATTTTAACCTCCGCAGAAAAAATCTAACATATATAATACAACAAAAATCAGGAGTTGTCTATGAAAAAATTTATATTTTTGCTATTTTCCGTATTTGTCCTTTTATCCTGCCTTTCACCGGCGGTTTCTGCGGCTTTTTACGAACCTGCCGAAGGGGAAGTCGAAGCCGATATTTACTATCTTTTTTCCGCAGATGACGGAACCGTTATCTGCGAGAAGAACATCGACAAAAAAGCCGCGCCGGCATCCATAACAAAAATCGTTACGGCAATCGTAACGTTGGAAAACTGCGCTGATCTTGATACGATTGTCACCGTGCCGTCGTATACGATTAGGCTCTTGGACGGTACAAACAGTTCCACTGCGGGCATACTCGTGGGAGAACAGATTTCGGTGCGCGAGCTGCTGTATTGCCTGCTCGTTTACAGTGCGAACGACGCTGCAAACGTTCTTGCTGACTATATCGGCGGCGGCAGTATCGATACGTTTGTTGCAATGATGAATGATTTTGTTCTCAAACTCGGCTGCGAATCGACGCATTTTTCAAACGCGCACGGTCTTGATGCCGATGACCACTACACAACCGCACGTGACCTTGGTGTTATTTACAAATACTGTCTCGGAAACAGCGTGTTTGTTGAAATTGCAGGTACTGTAAGATATGAAATGCCGCCGACGAACATGTACACGGAAACAAGATACCTTAACAATACGAACAAAATGTTCAGTTCGGGTATTACCGATTACTATTGCGAATATGTTAAAACGGGCAAAACGGGCACAACCGATAACGCGGGGCACTGTGTCATTTCTTCTGCGTCGGGTGACGGATACAACTATATCTGTGTTGTGCTGAATGCCGCGTTTTATGATGTTGACGGCGATGGCGTGGACGAGAATATGGCGTTCGTTTCGTCAAAAAATCTCTACAATTGGACATTTAAACACATGAAGCTGTGCGAGGTCGCCAATCCGTCAATGTATATCGCCGAAAAAAAAGTTTCTCTTTCATCAAAGTATGACTATGTAAGTCTTGTTCCGGCAAAGAACGTTTCCGCACTTATTCCCGTAAACGGCAGCGGCGATGACAAAACCGACAGCGTACTTATAGAGCCGACTCCAGATACTGTTGAATCTGCGGCGGATGCTCCCATAAAGAAAGGCGATGTGCTCGGCAAAGCAACTGTAAAATATGCCGACAATGTAATTGCGGAAATTGACCTTGTTGCGGCTTTTGATGTTGAGCGCAGCACGCTGAAATATGTCGCGTACATTGTCAAAAATGCAATGTCAACGCTCGTATTCAGACTTGCCGCATTGTTCGTTGTGGTTATTCTCCTGCCGCTGTGCATTTTTGTCTTTGTTGTTGTTCCGCGCAGAAGAAGAAAAAGAAAAAACACAGTCAAGGTTGTTAAATTGAACGAAAATGACAGAAAACGCAAATAGACAACGAGCATGCGCGGTATTTTTTCTCAAATGAACGTGCGTTTTCTTGACAATCGGCCGCGCAAAATGTATAATTCCCTTAAGCTGACGGGCGGCATGGGTTCGTTTCCGGTCAGCTTAAACAAAACTCAGAGGTGAACGACTATGGACAAAAAAGTAAAATGTGCGCTTCTTGCCGCCCTCGGCACAGCAGCTGCCGCAGTGTCAGTCAAGGCTGCTCTTTTTAAACCGGAAAAAATTGATATCCCGCCGATGGAGGACGAAAAAGTCGATCTTGAGCGTTATAGAAAAAATCTTTCCGACGCAATAAAATATAAAACGATTGCCGAAAAAAAAGCCGAGGATATTGATTGGACGGTTTTTGACGCTTTCCATGATTTTCTGAAAGAAAGATATCCGTTGATGCACGAAAAACTTGACCTGACCGTCATTGCGCGCGGGAGTCTTGTTTTTCGCTGGAAAGGTACCCGTCCCGATCTCGACCCCATAGCGTTGACCGCGCATCAGGACGTCGTGCCGATTTCGGCAGGCACACTGGACGATTGGGAACACGACCCGTTTGAGGGAGTCGACGACGGCGAGTTCATTTGGGGCAGAGGCGCTATCGATATGAAAAACCACCTCATCGGTGTGCTCGAAAGTGTCGAAACTCTTTTGGCAGAGGGTTTTGTGCCGAAGCGCGACGTGTACATTCTTCTCGGTCACAATGAAGAAATTATGTGTGCGACGGATGA
Organism: bacterium; assembly: GCA_963657065.1. Taxonomy (GTDB): domain Bacteria; phylum Bacillota; class Clostridia; order Oscillospirales; family Acutalibacteraceae; genus RUG806. Next base: position 2,621 of record CAVKLD010000071.1, on the reverse strand, counting down.
AAACGGCGCAACATGCATGTGCAACTATCTCAAAGAAAAAGGCGTGCATCTCGACGCGGTCATTGACGAGGGCGGTGCAATTCTTCCCGTTAATGTCAAAGGCGTTATAGATAAACATCTTGCCGGAATCGGTGTCGCCGAAAAAGGTTACGCCGACGTTGAAGTAGCTGTCACCGCGAAGGGCGGACATTCTGCTCAGGCGCCGAACCACACGGCGATAGGACACCTTGCCGATGTTATCAAAGATATCGAAAAGCATCAGTATAAAGCAAAAATGACGCCGATGATGCGCGAACTTTTTGATAAAGTGGGCAGAAACTGCACTTATCCCGTAAGGCTTGTCGCGTGTAATGAAAAGCTGCTTGAACCCGTTATTGCAAAAGCAATGTCGTATATTCCGCCGGCGGCGAGCATGCTTCGCACTACATTCGGCGTTACGATGGCTTCGGGGGCGCTGCAGGCGAATATTCTCCCGCAGCGCGCATCCGTTACGGTTAACTTCAGAATGTTCCCCGGACAGACGGTTGATGACGTTCTCGAACATCTCAGAAAGTCGATAAGAAACAAAAACGTCGAATTGACTTTGCGTCCGGGTTGGAAAAATCCGTCGGCAGTGTCGCCTACCGACACGCGTCCGTTCGCCATTATTGAAAAAATCTGCCGCAGTATGGACGATAAAGCTGTAGTCGTGCCTTACCTTGTCATGGGCGGCACCGATGCGTGCCATTATCAGGCGGTATGCGAAAATATATACAGATACTCACCGTTTCTGGTCGGAACATCTCTGCTCCTTACCACTCATGGTACGAATGAGCGCATTCCCGTGTCGATTTTGGAAGACGGCGTCAAGTTTTTCAAACGTTACATTCGACTTGCATCCGATGAATAAAACGTCAGCTTAGTGCATCATCCGAATTTCGTATCCTCGCCGTATTTTCTCCGCATCTCACACCCAACCTCATTTCGCTTGCGCCCGCAGCACGGAATGAAAAGACATACAGAAAAACGGTTGACAGAATTTGCGTGAAATGTCATACTCCCGACTTTGACAGTTTGTAAAGAGAAAAGACCCCAAAACCCCGCGAAAATCAAGGGGTTTCGAGGTCTTTTGGCTATTTGCAAAATGTAGTATGGTGATTAAGATTTTGTGTAATGAAAAATATTTTTCATCATTGTACGAGTATTGATTTGGTAATCGGTACGAATGTCAAAAGCATTTTGAAGAGTATCGACAACGGGGTGCAAAAAACCGACACCGGGGATTTGATACAACTTGTATTCTCTGAGAGTTTGCAATAACTCGGAGCATGAGAATTTTCGATCCTTCTTCAAATTTGTGTAACATATGGGCGTGTGAGCCGCGAAAAGGCTTACGCGCCGTAATTGCAGCCTGCCGGTGAAGAGAACTTCTATCTTAGAGTGGATTTCACCACGACCTCTGCGCTGCCCGTTCACTTTTTTCGCAATATTGACTGAGCAAGATAAAGCACTTTTAAAATTTTCATATTGTTCAAAAAACGTTATATTGTTTTTCTTTTTGTGGAGAATTGTACTCATAAATACTACCAAAAGAATGCCTTCAATCGGTCTTTGCCACCATTTTTACAATCGGCTGACAAGACTGTCCGTTCTTTCGGGTTTTAGGGTACCTTCCCGTATAGATTTATGAGCAGTCAATTAAAAAACAAAACGAAGCATTGTCTGTGCAAACGATTTTACGGATGTGTATACTGCCCATGCCTTTTGGTGTTTTTACCGTATTGGATTGCAAATTTAGGACAGTGATGCAAGCAGGACAGACACATGATACACTGCGCCTTAACCCATTCGGGCTTGTGGTTTTTTATTTGAATGGCAGCGGCAGGACAGTTTTTTGCGCACAGTCCGCAGCCGACGCAGTTTTCTTCAACTGAAAAATGCTTTGTTTTACGCATTGAATCATATTCCAGATTGTGTCCTTTTTTTGCTATCGGATAGGGCAGCTTGTTTTTCATGTAATCACCGACGGTAAAATTTTTTATTCGGTTGATAATATAGTCAATTTCGAGTTCGGCATTTTCATTTATACGCCGAACCTTTTCTTCGTTACTCAAATCAAATATCGGCGTCCATGTGTCGGGCATTTTTACGCTGAATTTAGCAGATATCGGCAAACCCTTAGGCGCAAGAATATCATCGGCAAATCGACCTGTTTGCCCCGGCGTTGTTCCGTATGTTGCAATGAAATATATATAATCCGGTATACATCTCAAACTTGTTCTTTGCAGAAACTCGGTTACAATTAGTGGCAATCCCCAGGAATATGTGGGACTTACTATGCCGAGCACCTTGATTTTTTCGTCAAATAAAAAATTTTGCTTCTTATAGCGTTCTGTAATTGAAACGGCAATATCAGCTGTTGCCTCGGCGATTTTTTTTGCAACATATTCAGAATTTCCTGTTGCCGAAAAATATAAAATCATATTCATCCTCCTTATTCAAGCTTAAGGATTGCACGCATGCCACGCAAAAAGATATTCCGAACGAGTTGCTTGCAGATCATTACAGTAATACATTATTTCTTGTGTGGCAGTGCGCTGCGATAAAAAACGATTGCACAAAAGAACAGGCACATAAATATC
>CAVKLD010000070.1:0-9633 GCA_963657065.1 bacterium | reverse complement strand
GACAGGATATACTGCGCCGATTTTTTCGATGCTGCGCCGCGTCTTCCGGCGAACAGTTTTAATCTTATTGTCGCAGACCCTCCCTACAATCTCCGCAAAGATTACGCGGGCGAGGTGTTTACGGAGAAAAAAGCCGGGGAATACAGCGAGTTTACGCGGCGGTGGCTCAGAGAAATCCGCCGCCTTGCGACGGACGACGCAACCGTTTACGTCTGCTGCGACTGGCGGACGTCGGTTACCGTCGCGCCGGTTCTCGAAGAATTTTTTACGGTACTCAACCGCATTACGTGGCAGCGCGAAAAAGGCAGGGGCGCATCCGGCAACTGGAAGAACTGCATCGAGGACATATGGTTTTGCACCGTCGGGCAGAATCATTATTTCAACGTCGACGCGGTGAAACAGAAACGCCGCGTTAAAGCTCCCTACCGCGACAACGGAAAGCCGAAGGACTGGCAAAAGGAGAAAAACGGAAATTTCCGCATGACGTGCCCGTCCAATTTCTGGGACGACATAACCGTTCCTTTCTGGAGCATGTCGGAAAACACCGCGCACCCGACGCAGAAGCCGGAAAAGCTCATCGCAAAACTCGTGCTGGCTTCAAGCAGACCGGGCGACCGCGTTTTGGACCCGTTTTCGGGCGCAGGCACTACGGCAGTCGTGTGCAAAAAGCTCGGACGCCACTATACCGCCGTCGAAAAGAGCAAACTTTACTGCGCGTGGAGCGAGATACGGCTCGACAGGGCGGAAAACGACAAACGCATTCAAGGGTACGAGAACGGAGTTTTTGTAAAAAACTGACCGCATGGTTGCTTTTCGACAATATTTTATGCTTTATTTTGTATACAACGCGTGTAATATATACATATTGTGAGGCGATTTATTTGTATTATGCTATAGTTACAGTTGCCGTTATCCTGTTCGGTTTTCAGTTTCTTACGAACAGCGAATTTCAAAAACTGTGCGGAAACACCGTGCGCGCCGCGCTTGTTCTGTCGCTTTTGACCGGCTCGGTCGGGGTCGTTGTACTTTTTGCGGCGAGTGGATTCAGAGTAGAATTCACGTGGTTTTCACTGCTCATCGCCATATGGATGGCGGTCAACACGCTTGCTTTTACGTTCTGTACGCTGAAAGCGTTGAACAAAATAAACCTTTCGCTCTACTCGGTTTTCGCGATGCTCGGCGGCATGATGCTGCCGTTCGCCGCGGGGTTAATGTTTTTCGACGAAGAAATGACCGTCGGCAAGGGCATATGCGTAGTGCTTGTCGCGGCGGCGTTGTTTCTGACCGTCAAGCGCGGCGAAAAAAGAGGCGGCGCAGGATGGTACATCGGCATATTTATACTAAACGGCATGTCGGGAGTCATTTCGAAGACGTTTAAGGCTCTGCCTTATGAAAAAACAAGCGACGCGGCGCTCTCGGTACTTTCCGCACTTGTGACGGTGGTGATATCCGGGGTGTGGCTCATTTTCTCAAAGAAGCCGAGGCTCGGGATGAACAAGCGCGTGGTTGCATGTTCGCTGATTTCGGGCGTATGCGGACGCGTGGGAAATTATCTGCTGCTTATCGCGCTCGCCCAACTCCCCGCGTCGGTGCAGTATCCGTTCGTCACCGGCGGTGTGATGATAATTTCAACAATACTCTGCTTTTTTACAAAACAAAAACCGACAAAGAAAGAAATATTGTCGGTCGCCGTGTCGTTTGCAGGCATCCTCGCCCTCGTTTTAGTTTAATTAAGCCGACGGGGGGGCAAGACGAAAAGTGCCGAAAAGGGACGCTGACGGGCGGCGGGGTTTAACTCCCGTCAGCTTATGCGCGTCACGTCGGGGCGATGGAATGTAAAAAAGAGTCGATTCACTGTTGCGGTGTTTCGGCTCTTTTTGTGTGTGTTTGTGTGTGAAAGATTCTTTTTGCAATCGGTGTATTATGGGGGGGATGCTTCAATGTAAGCGGCGGGTTATTTTGCTGCGGCGGTTGCGGGGGGATTATCCGCGGCGGCGGAGCGCTGTTCGCGAAGCTCTCTGAGTTTTCTCTCCGTTTCCGCACGCAGCTCGCCGCTGTCCTTTATAAATGAAACGACTACGAGGAACAGCACCGCGCCGACGATAGGTCCAAGGCAGAACATCGGCCACTGCCACTTGATAAATGTATCGCTCTGCGGAAGTCCCGCCGATTTGCGCTCGGAACTGTAACCGAGTTTTTTGAGAATCACGCCCTCTATGAGCGTCGTTGCGCCGTTGGTTATCTTCGTGGTGAAATTTTGCATCGAGAACGAAATGCCCTCCGTGCGCAGTCCGGTTTTTACCTCCGTCTCGTCGATTGAATCGGTGGTTAGCGAACGGTACGCAATGTCCATCATTGAGCCGGGAAGATTCACGAGTGAAGTAAGCAGCGTCATTATGATGAACTTCGCAAAGGTATTGTATCCGACAAAGAATGTGACAAGGCGGATGCCTATCGCGGTGAGCTGCGACACTATCAGGATTTTCTTCATGCCGCCGATTTTTCCCGCGATTTTCGTTGCGAAAAACGACGCGCCCGTGCCCGGAATGCCGCCGAACAGTCCGAACAGAAATTCCGCCGTCTGACCGCTTATCTGCGTTTTTCCGACCGTGTAGCCGGTGCAGTTTTCGAAGAAATACGCGTTTTGCACTTTCGGAGAAAGACCGAGCGAAAACCGCGCAAGCGAGATGAGCAGCAGCTTCGGATTGTGCCGCAGCACCGTCACTGAGCGGAGTATGCTTTCGCTTTTCGTTTCGTCGGCGGTAACCTGTTCATGGACGCGCGCCGCGTTGAGCGAGATAAGCTCACCGCCGAGCCCGAAGACGAGTGCGCACGCGAAAAATATCTGCATTTCGGAAAATCCCGCGCCGAGCAGCATCGAGCGAACCTGCTGGAACAGTCCCACGACCGCCGAACCTGCGCCCGCGCCTATCGACACCCACTGCGCCACTCTTGCGCGTTCTTCGGAGTGCGGCGACGACAATGCTATCATTCCCCACAGTCCGACGTCCTGAAAAGAGTACACCAAATCCCACAAAAAGTAGACAAACACGAGATAGGCTATCTTGCCGCCTTCGGGGAATCCCGTGTTTATGAACATCATTGTCGACAAAATGCCGATAATCGGCGGCGTATACAGCAGAAACGGGCGCAGCTTGCGGTAGGGTTTATACTTGCGCCTGTCGATGTACGCGCCGACGAGGGGGTCGTTGACGGCGTCCCAGACGTAGCTCACAGAGAAAACCGAGCTTATCTTCATCGGGTCGATGTGCAAAATATTGATATAAAAGTACTTCAGCCAGTTTGTGATATAAAAGTATGTCAGGTTCTGTCCCGCTATACCGGAGGCATAGGCAAAAATCACGTTATTGGGGACATATCCCTCACCCTTTGACGTTTTGTCGAACAAGAAGAACCTTTTCATAATACTCAAATCACTTCCATGTTATTTTGAGATTGTCAATTTCTTTTCCGTTCATTGTGGGATACCATTTTTTGCCTACCGTAACGGCATCCTCGTAATTATCGACGGTAATGTTAAGAAGAGAAGTGCAGTTATAGAAAGCGTATTCGCCTATTTCGGTGATTCCGGACGGAATCTCGACGGATTCGGCTTTTGCGCAGTAGGCGAAGGCGTCCTTGCCTATGTACTCGAGGTTTTTCGGGAGAGTAATGCTCTCGAGCAGCTCCGCTTTGAAGAACGCTTTTTCCTCTATGCGTTTGACGGAATCGGGTATTTTGATATCCGTCACGTTGCCGCACTTGAAGAACGCGTTTGCGCGGATGACTTCAACGCCGTCGGGAATCTCGTAGGTGGTTGTGTTTACGGCTTTCGAATACTTATCGAACTCGATGTTTCTTGCCGGGGGATACGCAACGACGGTTTTCATGTCCTTTGTGAACAGTATGCCGTCCACTGCGGTGAAGTATTCGTTCGCGGGGTCAACAACGAACTCACGAAGGCTCTTGTTGTTCGTAAACGCCCACACGCCTATGGTATTAACGTTTTTGCCTATGGTGATTTTTTTGAGCGAATCGGAGTTAAAAAGTCCGAAGTCGCTTATTTCCGTTACCGGAGCGCCGTCAATCTCATCGGGGACGGTAATTTCCGTGCGCGTCGTGACGTCGGTGTAACCCGTGATGTGAATTTCGCCGCCGTCTGTCAGTTCGTATTCAAGTTTTTCGGGCGTTTTTGCCGCGCAGGACGAAAAAACCGTGAGCACCGACACAGCCGCAAGCAGCGACGCGATTATTTTAACTTTTCCGTTAATTTTCATCTGTTACGCCTCCTCTGCCGCAGGAACGGGAGCAGACGCCGTTTCTGCACGGTTTGCCTTTTCGCGTTCGGCTATCTCCGCCACGCACTCGTCATGCTTTGCGCGTGTGAGGTCGTAGAAGAAATACGGAACGGTGGAGAGGATAAGTCCCACTATATTGAGCGCGATGTAGACTATCATTATATTGTTGAATATCGTCGAATCGTAGAGAACGTCCCAGTCGGAAGTGTAGCCGAACTTTGCAAAAAGCCACGGCGACACGAGCCCCAGAGCCGTTGCGATGGGAGTTGTGAACCACTGGAATATCTGCTGCATGTTGTCGGCGCGTTCGCCCGTTTTCCACTGATGATAGTCGAGCACGTCGGCGGACATATTCTTTGTGATGTTGTTGCACGCCGCTGTTATCGCCTGACGGACAAGCATTATTACGAGGAACATCGGCACGCTCGAGAACTTGAGCGCGACGAAATAGAAGCATGTCGTGACAAGCCACACGGTGCGCATGAGCAAAATGCACGTGCGCTTTTCGTACTTCTTAACGAGCAGCGGCGTAAGCACGTTGCCGATAACGCTTGTAACGCCGAATATCGACAGCAAACCGAGGATGCTCTCGTAACGCATCTGATAGATAATGATGAAATTGAGCACGCCGTTGCCAAGCTCATTCCACAGTTCGAAAGTGGTCGAGAGGTTTACCATCCAGAAATACTTGTTCGACAGCAGCGTCTTCGCGCTCTTTTTGAATTCGACCTTGTGCCCCTCGTCCTCGTTGACCGCGACTCTCTCTTTAACTTTTGCAAACGAAAGTCCGAGCAGCATACTCGCAACCGCGAAAATGGGAATGAACACGCGGTAGGATTTAATCGCAAAGTAGCCGCCCGTCGCGGAAATGACCAGCGGGAAAATTATTCTGAATATCGAACGGAAAAGTCCGAGGAAAATGCCGCCGAAAGAATAATACTTCTGTCTTTCAACCATGTTGGGCGAGAGAAGCGCGACGATTGCGGTCGGATTGTCGCAGTAAATAAGCGTAAAACGCGTACGCAGCGTAAAGAGAAAGTGCAGAACAACAATTTTAGTCGAATAATCAAGCGTTGTGGGAACAAATGTAATTATGCATGTAAGTATGGTTATCGGCACGCCGTACGCCATCATGAACGGTTTGTATCTGCCGTATTTGCGGCAGAGTTTTGCACGGAGGAACCAGTTTACGAGTCCGCCGACGCCCATTATCACGAGGATATTTCCGACGATTCCGGGAAGACCCTTGATTATGAATTCAAACGGCTCCGACGGAACGAAATAGCACGCAATGCCTACCAGCGCGCACGTGACGTAAGCGATTGCCGTTTTCTTTACCTTTTCCTTCGGAATGTGCCCGAGGTTTTCAAAAACCGTCATCGACAAGCCCTCGATGTAGAGCGTCAGATATCTCACCGCAAGCGCGATGAACGTTACGACGGTAAAGTCCATCAGTTTGATTTCCATTATCGCGCCGCAGAAATATCCCGAAACGAACGCCACGGTTTCGGTGCATATGAACGTGAAGCCGCATATGCCCATTGTGCCGAAGCAGTATGAAATAAATTCGCTCAGGTTCGTTGTTTCCCCCGGTGCGGGGGTCTTCCAGCGCTGTTTCACAAACGACACGCCGTCATTTACGCGCTGCTTAATACTTTTTGCCACTGTATCATGCCCTTTCTTTTTCCGACGCAAGTGCACGCCGCGCCGAAATAAATTACCGACAAAACAGCTGTTTAACACGCTCTTGTCGGCAAAATCTTTGCGAACATTTTAACATATTTATAAAGTAAGTGCAATAACACTCCGCAAAGAAAATACTTTTTGTGAAAACGCTACAATTACACTTTTTCCGCGATGTGCAGTTTACACAAAAAAAATGCCGCAGCTTTTTTTTAATCCAAAAAAAACGAAAAAAACACTTGAATATCAAAACGCTATACATTATAATGCGATTGTAGATTATTCTGCAAAGAACAAAAAAATGACACTTTTACGGAGGATATCAAAAATGGACAAAAAACTGCGTATCGGCATTATCGGATGCGGCGGCATCGCAAACGGCAAGCACATGCCCTCCCTCAAAGAGCTTTCACGCGTTGAGATGGTTGCATTCTGCGACATCATCGAGGAGAGAGCCGTTAAAGCCGCAAAGGACTACGGCACGGAAGATGCAAAAGTCTACACCGACTACAAGGAGCTGCTCAAGGACGAAACGATTGACATCGTTCATGTCTGCACTCCCAACCGTTCGCACTCTTTCATCACCATCGACGCTCTCGAGGCAGGCAAGCACGTTATGTGCGAAAAGCCCATGGCAAAGACATATGCCGAAGCTGAAAAGATGCTCGAAGCCGCAAAGAGAACCGGCAAAAAGCTCACCATCGGTTACCAGAACCGTCAGACTGCCGAAAACCGCTTCGCGAAGGAAGTCTGCATGAGCGGCGAACTTGGCGAAATCTACTATGCAAAGGCTCTTGCGGTACGCCGCCGCGGCGTTCCCACATGGGGCGTTTTCCTTAACGAATACGAGCAGGGCGGCGGTCCCCTCATCGACATCGGCACGCACGCGCTCGACCTTACTCTTTACATGCTTAACAACTACGAGCCGAAGATGGTTGTCGGCAACACGTTCCGCAAACTCGCGGACGACCCCAACACCGGCAACGGCTGGGGCGACTGGGACCCCAAAGAATTTACCGTTGAGGACTCCGCTTTCGGCTACATCGTAATGAAGAACGGCGCGGTTATCAACCTCGAGTCCAGCTGGGCACTCAACTTCCCCGATCCCCACGAAGCAACATATATGCTTTGCGGCACAAAGGGCGGCATAGATACTCTTAACGGCGCAAGAATCAACACGGTTAAAAACGGCAGACAGACCATTGAAAACGTTGACTGCAACGCCGTCGGCGCAGCTTTCTATGACGGATATTCAACCGATCCCTCGGTTGTCGACATGGCTCAGTGGATTGACGCTATCGTCAACGACCACGATCCCTGCGTTCTTCCCGAGCAGGCTCTCTGCGTAACCAAGATTCTCGAGGCTATCTACACTTCCGCGAAGACGGGCAAACCCGTGTTTTTTGATTGATGAGGTGCTGAAATGAAATTTGCTGTTGAACTTTATTCTCTCCGTCACCATATGGAGAACGGGGAAAATTTTCTCGAAATCCTCAAAAAGGTCAAGGAACTTGGCTTTGAGGGCGTTGAGTTTGCGGGATTCCACGGATACGACGCCGAAACACTTAAAAAGACTCTCGACGAACTGGGACTTGTCACCGTCGGCGCGCACATGAGCTTCGACAACGACATGACGCCCGACAAAATCGGCGATTCGATTAAATTCATGCAGACACTCGGCGCAAAGACCATCGGCGTCGGCGGCGCAAACATCGAAACGGAAGAAGCTCTCGAGCACGTTATCGACGTAATGGGCAACGCCGAAAAAGAAGCCGCAAAAGTCGGCATGAAGGCATATTATCACAACCACACACGTGAATTCAGCGAGCCGCTTTACGCGACCGAACCCGGCACGGTGTTCGACAGGCTCAAGAAGGTCTGCTACATGCAGATAGACACCTACTGGAGTTTCCACGCGGGTGAAGACAACTACAAGCTCATCACCGAAAACCGCGACCGCATCGTGCATCTGCACATCAAGGACGGCATCGACGGCACGCCCAAGGCTCTCGGCGAGGGCAACTGCGACCTTGACGCAGTCGTCAGAGCGGCAAGAGATAACGGCATCGAATGGCTCGTGCTCGAAAACGACGATCCCGAACCCGACGGGCTCTCGGATATCGCAAGAAGCATGAAATGGCTTCAGGCAAACGCAAGATAATTAAATACGGTTAAAATCGTATACTGTTTTTGCGTTTCCCGCGTCAAACAATCGGTAAAACTGAAATGCGCGTCGCGCAGGGGGCGTCAACACGTCCTCCGCCGTGCGCATTTTTTTGAAAACCGACACCTCCTTTGCGGCATCGCAGCTGTGCCGCGCCGGCGTCTTCCCCACACATACGCTGCAACAAAAAATCCATTCAAAGGACTGATAAAATGAAACTCGGTGTTTTTACCACGCTTTTAAGCAATCTTCCGTTTGAGGAAGCACTCAAATATTTCACCTCTCTCGGCATTGAGGCAGTGGAGATCGGATGCGGCGGTTATCCCGGAAATGCGCATGCAAATCCCGACGTTCTGCTTCACGACGATAAGGCTCTCTCCGACTTCAAGGAGCTTATCAAGAAGTACAATGTTGAGATTTCCGCGCTCTCGTGCCACTCGAACCCCGTTCACCCCAACAAGGACGAAGCCGCTCCGGCTGACAAAACCATCCGCAACACGATACTGCTTGCCGAAAAGCTCGGTCTGCATCAGATAAACACTTTCTCCGGCTGCCCCGGCGACCACGAAGGCGCGAAATATCCCAACTGGGTAACATGCCCGTGGCCCGATGATTTCCTCAAAATACTCGACTGGCAGTGGAACGGCGTTCTTATCCCCTACTGGACGAATCTCGTGAAGTTCGCCAAGGAACACGGCGTTGACAAGATTGCATTTGAGCTTCATCCCGGCTTTTGCGTGTACAACACGGAAAGCATGCTGCGCATCCGTGAGGCGGTGGGTCCCGAACTCGGCGCGAACTTTGACCCCAGTCACCTTATCTGGCAGGGTATGGAACCCGTCGCGGTTATCCGTGCGCTCGGCGACGCGATTTTTCACGTTCACGCGAAAGATACGCGCCTTGACAAGTACAACATCGCCCGCACCGGCGTGCTTGACACGAAACCCTACTCGGACGAAATTCACCGTTCATGGCTGTTCCGCTCTGTCGGCTACGGCAACGACGAGATCTACTGGAAAGAAATCGTTTCAAATCTTCGCCTTGTCGGCTATGACCACGTCCTCTCGATTGAACACGAGGACAGCCTCATGAGCCAGAACGAGGGACTTTCAAAGGCGGTCGAAATGCTCAACCGCTGCATTATCAAGGAAAGTCCGGCGGCTATGTGGTGGGCGTGACTCGTCGCTGACTCGTCGCTGACTCGTCGCTGACTCGTCGCAAAGACCGCTTTGCTTCGTCCCGCGTGGTGACGCGGGACATCCGCCCGCGCGTCGGCGCAAACTTCGTTTCGCTTGCGGCTGCGTTCCTCGCCGCTAATGCTCACTCCGTTGCTTCTCCGCTCCGAAAAAAGTCACGCTCGGTTCGGCTGTTCGCTTATAAATGCGCTCACGACGCCTCACTGTCGCTACCAACTTTTTTCGGTATGTAGCGGTCAGGTGTTGTGCACGTTTTGATGTATGGCGGACAGGTGTTGTGCACGTTTTGATG
>CAVKLD010000069.1:0-9668 GCA_963657065.1 bacterium | reverse complement strand
GACTCGAACCCCCGACCTACTGGTTCGTAGCCAGTCACTCTATCCAACTGAGCTATCAGCGCATTCGCATATTGCTTACATATATTAGCACCGAAACGGAGAAATGTCAACTGTTTTTTTTGTTTTCCTCAATCTTTTCGGAAATTTTTTCGGCGATTGATTCCAACGAAATAAAAGCGGTTCTAAAAAAAACGACTCAATTCATTCGTTTCGATAAAAATCGAACGGGAAAACCGCAAGCCGTGCTCTCCCGTTTTGTTGTTCGTTACCCTTTACCGGGGAATGTAACGTCCCCCTCTATATTAAAGCCGCGTCCGCGTTAGGGACTGCACGGCGAAAGATTTTTATTTACTGTTGAGGATGTAGACTCTAACGCCTCTCCAACCCCATTTAACGCAGTCATCGTACGCACGCATGTAGAGATCTACCGTTGCGCCGTTCTCCCACTCGGCAAAGCCGCCGGTGTCCTCTGCGCGGCAATAGCCATAAACAATGCTGCCGTCGTCGGATGTTATCCACATCTCCGTGCCGTAGGGAATCTCCCGCGGGTCGACCGCTACGCTGCCCTGACGGACTCTTGTGCCCGTTGCGGTATGCGTACCTGAATAATATGCCGTAGCCTTGCCGGTAATGCAGTAAGCATAATCCGTGGGTACGCCGTTTGCATCAAGCGTAAGCCAATCCGGCGCAGTCATTTCAGACATGGGAATGCCATCCGTGTTCAGTCTTACATAGCCGGCTGACGAAGTGTTCTTCGCAACATTGAGTTTTTTGTGCGCTTCTTCGTCGCTCATGGCTGTTGTATACACGGAAAAATCGACCGTGTCTTCTTCTTCGTCGTCACTCTCTTCAAATATCGCCTTTACAAGCTCCGCTTCTTCTTCAAGCTCCGGGCATTCAAGCGTTGCGAGAGTTCCGTCGGTGTATACCGCTTCTTTCGGTGTTTCCTGAACGTACGCCACCATCGGTTCGTTTATCGTAACGGCTTTTGTGTTAACTACCGTCTGCGGCACAGTGCCGAGAACGGCGGCAAACGAAAGTCCCACCGCACTGACGAACGCACCCGCCTTAAAAAAGTGACGTCCTTCGTAACCTGTTTGAGGAATGATAACAAACTGGTTCTTTTGTTTGTCAGCCGACTTCCTCTTCTTGGATCTACTCATAAGAAATTACTCCTGTCCGTTAAAATACAGAGCGATTGGTTTTGATTTTTCGCGCCGAAAGACGGTAAAAATCTCACTCGGTACATTTATAGGCAATGAACGGGGACATTATATTCAACTCTCCCGCAAATGTCAAATCGAACGGCTTTCTTTTTTTGTGTATTTTGCACAACCGTGTTTTTTGAATTTTTCAATATTCCCCGCTTTTCGCTTTTTTATTTCTTTTTTAGAAAAAGAAAACCGGGGATTTTTTGTGAATTTTCAATAAACTTTACAAGTCATTACGAAAAGATTACAAATTGTAATTTCTTAAACTTGATTTTAGGTGTTTTTGAGGGTGTTTTTTGAGTATTTTAACTATAGCCGCCTGACTTTGTCCGACTTTTTCAAACCCGCCTCACACCGCATTGCCGGGGTTTTCGTTTGGTCATTTTGACGTACCTTTTTCGACTCCCGATTTCATCGGTTTGACAGCAAATATCCGCCCCGTAAAAAAGAAAAGAGGAACCTTTTCGGCTCCCCCGTTACCAATGAAAAAATATATCATCCTACATCTTTCAGCAGGAACGCTCTTGTTTTCTCCGACTGCGGATTTTCGAAGACCTCTGCGGGCGTGCCCTGTTCCTCTATGACGCCGTCCGCCATAAAAATAACCTTATCCGATACATTCTGCGCAAATCCCATTTCATGCGTGACTATAACCATGGTTCTGCCCGTGTCCTTAAGGCTGCGTATAACTTTGAGCACCTCTGCGGTCAGTTCGGGATCAAGCGCGGAAGTCGGCTCATCGAAAAACAGTATTTTCGGTTCAAGCGCAAGCGCACGCGCTATCGCCACGCGCTGCTGCTGACCTCCGGACAACTCACACGGATACGCGTCGATGCGGTCGGACAGATTAACCTTGTCGATATACATCTTTGCTTTTTCGTCAATATCTGCAAGCACCCTCTTTTTGTTCTGCTTGAAATCGGATTTTTTCTTTGCCTGCATCTCCATTGCAAGCGTCACATTGCGCAAAACGCTGTATTGCGGGAAGAGATTGAATTGCTGGAACACAAGACCGACATTAAGCTGATTTTGACGTTTCTGTTCTTTTGTGAGCTGCGTTTTGCCGCTGCCGTCAAAAATGACGGAACCGTCAACCGTAATACTGCCGGCGTCGGCTGTTTCAAGAGAGTTGATGCAGCGCAGGAGCGTTGTTTTGCCGCTGCCGGAAGAACCTATAATTGACAAAACCTCACCTTTTTCAAGGTCGAATGAAATTCCTTTCAGGACGGAAGTCCCGCCAAAGCTCTTTTTTAGCTCTTTAACTTCAAGAATCGACATGGTTTCACCTCATACCTTAAAATAGTCAAGCTTCTTTTCGAGCTTGCCGAAAAGCACCGTCAGAATGCCGTTAAACACGAGATAGTACACCGCCGTAAAGAACAGCGGCCACATTTCACCCGAAATACCGTGCGACGACTTCATGAAAGCCGCACCCGCCCAGATAATTTCCTGGAGAGCGATTATACGCGACAGCGACGTGTCTTTTACAAGCGTGATTATTTCGTTGGACATTGGCGGAACGATGCGTTTTATCATCTGCATGAGCGTTACCTTAAAAAACGTTTCGCTCTTGGTAAGTCCGAGTACCTGCCCTGCCTCCTGCTGTCCCTTGGGGACGCCTTGAATGCCGCCGCGGTATATTTCCGAAAAGTAGCAGGCATAATTCAGTATAAAAGCCGCAGAGCATGCGATGAACCTGCCACCCTCACCCGTTCCCCATATGTTCTTTTCGAGCATCAGGCCGGGGAAATAGTATATTATAAGAATTTGAATCATCAGCGGCGAACCTCTGACTATCCACACAACCGTTTTCACGAGAGCGGAAAGCGGTTTGAAACGCGACATCGAACCGAATGATATCACAAGTCCGAGAGGGACAGCTCCCACAAGCGTAACAAAAAACAACTTCAGCGTCTGCAAGAAACCAAGATTCAGCGCATTAAAAACAGTCGGGAACTGTTCGACAAAATTGGCAAACATATAGCACCTCTTACAGTCCGCAAACAGAGGACTTTATGCAAAGTCCTCTGGTGCAAACGTTTTTTTTATTCGTATCCGTTATCCGTTCAACGCGTCCGCTTATTTGATAAGGGATTCCTGAACGCCGTACTGCTCTGCAACCTTTTCCATTGAACCGTCGGCAAGTGAAGCCGCGAAGAATTCGTTGAGAGCGGCTGCAAGGTCGGAACCTTTACGGAAACCTACGCCGTAGTCCTCACTGTTGAGCTTCGCCGTATAGGTGAGCTTTGCAAAACCGGTGCCCTCGCCTACCATTGCGCCTGCCATAAGGAGATCGATAATGGCAGCATCGCTCGTGCCGCTTGCAACTTCGGCGACTGCATCGGACTGTGCGGAAACTTCGGTATATTTGAAGCCGTTTTCTTCAGCCATGTTTTTACCGGCTGAACCGTTTTCAACCGCGAACGAAAGATCCTTGCATGCTTCCGCAGTTGCATACTGTTCAGCTTTATCCGCAGGAACAACTATAACCTGAGCGTTTGTGCAGTAGGGTTTTGATGTTTCCATTGAAGCCTTTACATCGTCGGTAAGCGTCATGCCGTTCCATACGCAGTCGATGTTTTTGCCGTTAAGGTCGGCGAGCTTGTTTTCCCAGACTATTTCTACGAATTCGACTTCAACACCGAGGCTCTTCGCAAATGCCTTTGCCATGTCCGCATCAAAGCCTATCCACTCGTCGGAATCTTTTTCTTTGTAATCCATCGGAGCAAAGTTTGTAATACCGACAACGAGCTTGCCTTTGCCCTTGACATATGCAAGGTCGGACTCGGTCGCGGTGTTGCCCGTCGTGCCGTCTGTCTTATCTTCCGTTTTGCCGGCTGTCGTGCCGTCCGCCGCCGTTGTCGCATCGCTGCTTCCGCCGCAGGAGGCGAGAACCATTACACAAGAAAGAACCGTTACGATTGAGAGAATGATTGCAAGTGCTTTTTTCATTGTTTTTTTCCTCATTTCAGTTATTTTGTTTTTTTGAAGTAACGTGCTATCGTATTAACACTTTACCTCGATGAAGTATGTACATATAATAACATCGAAAACACCGTTTGTCAATAGTTTTTTCGCAACTTTTTTTATTTGTGCACAATTGCGGTTTTTTCGGCGTTTTCGACAGTATCATTTATATATTTTTGTGTACTATATACCGTATTTTTTCATTATTTTCAGGTTTTCAAGTTTCTGCGAGATAATAGCGGCGGCTGTGAGTTTGACCGCATCGGGAATGAGAAATGGCAGCACGCAAACGGAAAAGGACGCGAAAAGCGACTGAAAACTCACCTGTTTCAGGTACACGAACGCATACATCAGACACCCGAACGCATACAAAACAACGTTGCCGCAGAGAAAAGAAATCAGCTTAACGGCAAGTCCCGGCAACCTTGTTTTTGAAAGCGGCCGTGATACCGCTCCGAATGTAAGTCCGGCAAAAATAAAGCCGAGTAAAAAGCCGCCGGTAGGACCGAAAAGCACTCCCGCGCCGCTCTTGAATCCCGAAAAAACGGGGACTCCCACAAGTCCCAGAATCAGGTAAACCGCTATGCTGAGCGTTCCCCTCTTCCAACCTGTCGCGCCGAGCGCAAGGAATACGGCAAAACTTTGCAGCGTAAACGGAACCGCCGCAAGGTGCAGCGACATAAAAGCACCAACAGCGATTATCGCGGCGAAGACAGCCGTAATGACCATGTCGAATATCTTATTTTCACGTTTCACGGTATCGCCTCACAGTATAAATTTTTACGTTTTTCTCTCTTTCGGATTCACCGCATGTCCCTGTATATTCCCTATATAAATGTATATAATATAATAACATTATAATACTGTAAATAATACTATAATATCGGAATAATGCAGAAGCTATCCTGCCGAAAAGCGGCGCGTAAATCAACGCCTTGAAATCAGCTTTTCGAAATCGACAATGCGGCAGCCGGCATACTGCGTCAGGCATGTTTCGTACCCGCAATCGAGATATTCGGCATCGTGGCAATCGCTCGAAAATACAAGACCGCCGCCATTGTCCGAAATATATTTTGCGATGTCATACGACGGGTACGGCGTTTTTCTGCAGCCGCGCGCAATCGCCCCGGTGTTTATTTCAAACGGAATACTGCGGCGAAGAAGCGAATCGGCAGCCGACCGCCACGCGCCGACGTACTCCGGAGATTTAGTCGAAAACAAGCAGTCGGACTCGTTGAACTTCGTCACGAGGTCAAAATGACCTATCATGTCGGCGTGCGTTTTTTCTGCAACCTCTGCGACAAGCTCGTAATATGCCGCGCAGTATCTGTCAAACGAACCACCGAAAAACCTGTCAACAGTTTCGCGTTGACGCTCCGCCGTATCATCAACGGGAATAAACTCACCGCCGACTTTTATATAATGCACTGAACCTATAATAAAATCATATGCATCGAAATCTATATTTTCAGCAAAAATATCCGCTTCCAAACCGAGATAAATGCGTATTTCATCACGGTACTTTTCACGCAGACGCTTTATTTCGCTTCTGTATTGCAAAGTTCCCTCCTCTGACATGCAGTAAGAACTGTCAAAAAAAGTATGTGAATGGCCCGAAAACCCGAGTGCCGTAAATCCCTTTTCTATCGCCCTAAGAACTGTCGCCTCCGCACTATTTTTTCCGTCGCAAAATAAGGTGTGCGTGTGAAAATTTTTACGTTCCGTACAAATCAACTCCTCTCAATTTGTCATTTTACCATGTTTTTTATGCGTTTTCAATAAAATAACCGTTCTTTTTTGTTATGCAAGTCAAGACTAAAAGGGCAATCGTGAAAAAAAGGATGTTGACGGGTGGCAGGGGTTCGTTTCACGTCAGTTAATGATGCAGCAAAAAAAACGACGGTCTGCGAATGCCGTCGTTTATGCAACATATGTTTTCTCTCTTCGCATTTATGCGCAAAAAAGAGAGTAGTTCAAATATTCACTTCAGTGACTTTGCCGTCGATTTCGTGTCCCATAAATATGCCGCCGTGACGGGCGAAGCTCTCCGCATTATCGCTGACATAATATGACACACCGCCGTTTTTGTCAGCCGGCGCAGTCAATCCGTTTTCGTCAAGTTTTCTGCGAAGCGATGCAACCGCAGCTTCGCCGGAATCGACAAGATTTATATCCGGTAAAATTTCTGCAATTATCGGTCTGAGCAGCGGATAGTGCGTGCAGCCCAAAACAAGCGTGTCTATCCCCTTTTCCGCAAGCGGCAGCAAATACTCCCGAAGTACCCGGCGCGTCACTTTGTCGTCGATTGAAATACGTCCTTCTTCAACAAGCGGAACGAGCAGCGGACACGCGACGGTGAACACAGTTGCGGTTGAATTATATTCTTTTATGACGGTTTTATAGGCATCACTGCGCACCGTTGCATTCGTTCCGATAACACCTATCCTGCCGTTTTCGGTGGTAAAAGCAGCCTTTTTTGCTGCGGGACCGACAACGCCGACAATAGGTATTCTGAATATACTTTCCATTTCAAGACGCGCCATGGAATCGGCAGTGTTGCACGCTATCACAATCGCCTTGACGTCATGTGACAACAAAAATTCGATATCGTCCTTGACGTACTCAATAATCGTTTCCTTTGAACGGTCGCCGTACGGCACTCGCGCAGTATCGCCGAAATATACAATATCTTCATTCGGCAACGCATCGTGCACAGCCTTAACCGAAGTAAGACCTCCGAGCCCCGAATCAAAAATTCCTATCGGCTTTTCTCTGTTATCCATAATCACTCTCCGAGCGCATTCACAAGACGTTTGAAATGTTCGCCGCGCTCCTCAAAACAACTGTACTGGTCGTACGAACTTGTTGTGGGCGACAGCAAAATGACATCTCCCACGACGGCGATTTCCATCGCCAAAGCAAGTGCTTCGGGGAGAGTGCCCACAAGCGCACCCTTGTCACCCGCCAATTCATCACAAATACGCTTACCGCACTCTCCGTATGCGATTACTTTTTTTACGCCGTTCATGTTTTCTTTAAGCGGCTCTAACGAAAGCCCTTTCTCATGACCGCCCGCAAGCAGAATAACGGGTGAAGTAAACGCCTTAAGAGCCGTCTTTGTTGCATCGACATTCGTTCCCTTTGAGTCATTGAAAAATTTCACACCTTTGTATTCACGGACAAACTCAATGCGGTGCTCAACGCCTTTGAACTGTTCCACACCGTTTTTTATCTGTTCCGCGGTCAAGCCTTCTTCGGCAGCGGCAGCGCACGCGACGAGCACGTTCTGCACGTTGTGCCGTCCGACAACCTTGACGCAGTCAAGCGGAAACAGTTTTTTGCCAAAGCCGTACACATCTTCGTCATCCGCATAGAAATCCGCAGAACTGTCAACAAGACTGTACGTCAGCTGTCGGCAGTGAACCGGAACGAGTGCGGTGTATTCGCCGATTAAGGGGTCATCGATGTTGAGCAAAAAAACGTCGTCGCCGCGCATGTTTTCGTAAATGCGGCATTTTGAACGGTAGTATGCATCCTCAGTGCCCATAAAATCAAGGTGATCAGCGGACAGATTGATAATCACCGCAACTTCGGGACGGAACCTGTCTATGTCAAGCAGCTGAAAGTTTGATATTTCAAGCACAATATAATGTCCTTCGTTATTCAGCAAATCATTTTCGAGTGCCGTGTCGCAAAGAGCAACGCCGATATTGCCCGAAAGATGCGTTTTGTCGGGATAAACTTTCGATATAACTTCATAAAGAAGCGTCGCAGTAGTAGTCTTTCCGTTTGAACCCGTCACCGCGATATAATGCTGCGGAGCGCATACGGTAAATGCAAGCTCAATCTCCGTGATAACGGAAATTGAGCGTTCGCGCAACCTGCGAACAAACCACAGGTTGCCGTTTATGCCGGGGTTCTTCACCGCCAAATCAAAATCCTCTTCAAAAATCTCTTTATCCTGCCCGACAACACGCACACCTGCGCCGCGAAGCTCATCAAGCTCCTTTATCTCATCCATAGGCTTTGACTCCGACACGGTAACATCCGCGCCGAGCTTCAAAAGAAGCCGCACTGCCGCCAGTCCGCTGCGGGCAAGTCCCATAACAAGCACGCGTTTTCCCTTGTAATCCGCCATAAAACCGCCTCCGAAAAAATATGTAAACTTAATAACAAATACGATTATATGATTATATTCGCCGTGTCTGTTTATTATACTCCACATGCCCCGCAAGGTCAATCGAAAATAATCAAAAAAAACGCCCCGGAATATCCGAAGCGTTGTTTTGCATAAAAACGGCCTGTTATCTCTTTGAGAACTGGGGTGCGCGGCGTGCGCCTTTGAGACCGTACTTCTTTCTTTCTTTCATTCTGGGATCTCTCGTGAGGAAACCCGCCTTCTTGAGGGTGCCGCGGAGAGTTTCATCGTACTGGAGGAGAGCTCTTGAAAGACCGTGACGGATAGCACCCGCCTGACCGGTAACGCCGCCGCCCTGAACTTTGCAGATAACATCGAATTTCTCGGTTGTTGCGGTAAGAGCGAGGGGCTGACGAACGATGAGCTTAAGTGTTTCAAGACCGAAATAATCGTCAATTTCTCTGTCGTTGATGATTATCTTGCCCGTGCCGGGATACACGCGAACGCGAGCAACGGATTTCTTTCTTCTGCCTGTGCCGTAAAAATAAGGATTGCCTTCGTACATTGTTTAGTTCCTCCCTCTCTTAAAACTCTTTTACTTCGGGTTTCTGAGCAGCATGGGGATGCTCTGCGCCCGCATAAACATGAAGACGGTTAAATGCGGCTCTGCCGAGGGTGTTCGAGGGGAGCATGCCCTTAACAGCCTTTTCAACCGCGAAAACGGGTTTTTCGCTCATAAGAGTGCCGTATTTAACGCTCTTCATATGACCGATGTAACCTGTGTGATGATAATAGACTTTCTGCTCGAGCTTCTTGCCGGTGAGAACGGTTTTCGAAGCGTTTACGATGATAACGTTGTCGCCGCAGTCAACATGAGGAGTAAACGTTACCTTGTGCTTGCCGCGGAGAAGAACAGCTGCTTCAACGGCGAGTTCGCCGAGTGTTTTGCCGTCTGCGTCAAGAACATACCATTTACGCTCAACATTCTGAGCGTTTGCCATAAAAGTTGACATAAACTTGCCTCCGTATAATCTTTGTCTTTTTAATGCCTGTATATATTATCACAACATTCCGACGAAGTCAACCGTTTTTTCGATTTTTTTAATTATCAACATGTTTATCTCCTGTTTTCTCCGATTTGCGCCGTTTTTCATGCAATTTGCTCCGTTATGGTTTTTTATTAAGAACACCGCTGCACGTACGACTTTTTTGAATCGCCGGAAGTTCTCCGAATCCGTGCGATTCGGAGCATGCGCGTGCGCCGCGAAATAAAAAAACACCTCGAATGAGATGTTTTTTTGGTGACCCGGACGAGAATCGAACTCGTGTTACCGCCGTGAAAGGGCGGTGTC